>NZ_JARIXR010000080.1:0-656 GCF_029269205.1 Pseudomonas sp. 1912-s
TCGGTAAGTTTTGGGCTAGTGGCTGTAAGTTTTGGGCTAGTGGCTGGCCTGCGGGATTTCTCCAGCAGACCTTGCTGGCCTTGTTCTTCGTAGCGCTCGAGCCACTTGTATGCGGTTTGGGGGCTGATACCGAACCGTCGACACAGTTCTCGTTTATTGCTGCCGGGCTGCCGGGCAAAGGCAACGAACTCTTTTTTCAGGCTCATGGCGTCTCTCGTATTCCAGGGCATGATGGTTTTCCGGCGAAGTTAGCTCGCCGAAAAGTGTCCACCATGTCCCCGCACACCCGTCAACCATGTGTCCGGTCCGTACAAAAAGCCCCAAAGTAACCAAAGGGCTCTGCCCCGCCTGTCGGCACCTCGCCTAGGCTCGGTGTTCCCTCACTCCGGCATTGCTCCGCGGGCCGCCGCGACGGGGCGTCCCTGCCCCGTCGCGGCTAAACCGGCGTCCTGCCGGTTTACCCGCTCCTCAATCCCTGCGTTCGGCCTCGGGCTTATTGGGGCAGTCAGAGCCAGATCAAGATCAAAAGCAAAAGCACAGCGGCCTACAGGCCGGCTTGAGTGGTAGAAGCCAGATCAAAAGCCAAAGCAGAGCCGCTTTTCTGTAGGAGCCGGCTTGCCGGCGAAAAACCTGAGAACGCCGCGTTGAATCAGGAT
>NZ_JARIXR010000081.1:0-644 GCF_029269205.1 Pseudomonas sp. 1912-s
GGAATGCCGGCCCAGCCAAAAGTAACCAAAGCCAAAAGTAACCAAAAGGCTCTTGCCCCACCACTCGGCACCTCGCCTAGGCTCGGTGTGCCCTCACTCCGGCATTACTCCGCGGGCCGCCGCGACGGGGCGTCCCTGCCCCGTCGCGGCTAAACCGGCGTCCTGCCGGTTTACCCGCTCCGTACTACCTGCGTTCGGCCAGCGTGGTTTAACGGGGCGCCTAAGATCAAGATCAAAAGCAGATCAACAGCACAGCGGCCTACAGGCCGGCTTGAGTGGTGTGGAGCAAAGGCAACATCAAGATCAAAAGCTACAGCGGGCACGGTCAAATGTGGGAGCTGGCTTGCCTGCGATGGCATCGCCTCGGTGTACCTGAGAGACCGAGTTGTCTGCATCGCAGGCAAGCCAGCTCCCACAGAAAAGCAGAGCTGCATCCGTTTCAGATTTGGTTTTCGCTTTGGCTTTCGCTTTTGATCTGGCTTCTACCACTCAAGCCGGCCTGTAGGCCGCTGTGCTGTAGATTTTGATCTTGATCTGGCTCTGACTGCCCCAATAAGCCCGAGGCCGAACGCAGGGATTGAGGAGCGGGTAAACCGGCAGGACGCCGGTTTAGCCGCGACGGGGCAGGGACGCCCCGTCGCGGC
>NZ_JARIXR010000082.1:0-625 GCF_029269205.1 Pseudomonas sp. 1912-s
TCTTCGAGGATAAGACAGCCATGTAAAGGACACTTCGCACCTCAGCTCGACCACCCCATATCCGTCTACGTCCTTTGTAGAGACCGCTATCACAGTTAAAAGGGGCCACACCAACCAATGCAGCCACTTGTTTGCGATTAACCTTGCCCAGCTCCGGAACCATTGCCAGCAGCGAAAGTGCGAGCACATTGCCAACGCCCGATACCTCGCGCAGCAAATCATAATTGGCCTTCCAGGCCGGCGAAGCTTTGATCGCTTCGTGCAAGTCATCGTCTGTGCTTTTAAGGCGCTTTTGAAGCCAGACGATATGTGCCTTGATGTCCCGTCGAAGTGCCTTGAATACCGCCTGTTTCAGTCGAGACTCTTCCGCCACGATCATGTCGATGAGCTGGCGGCGTCGAGTCAGTAGATCCGCCAGTTCACGAGCGTGTTCATCTGGGATCTCCCGAATCTCGGGTTTGACCGCCTGGGCAAACTCAGCAATCACCTGGGCATCTAGAGCGTCGGTTTTCGCCAGCCTACCGGTCGCCTTGGCGAAATCACGAACCTGACGGGGATTGACAACAACAACGGGTAATCCAGCAGCACAAAGCTCGGCAGCGGCAAGCCGCTCATATCCACCAGT
>NZ_JARIXR010000083.1:0-614 GCF_029269205.1 Pseudomonas sp. 1912-s
GCCGGAGTGAGCAACCGTGTCGAAATTCAAGCCATTTCAGCGAAATGCTTTTGATCGCGCACCATCGCATTCAGGATCGTCAGCAACTTTCTCATGCATGCCACCAGCGCTACTTTCTTCGTCTTCCCTGCAGCAAGCAGATGGTTGTAAAACCTCTCGATCACCGGGTTATGGCTCTTCGAGGATAAGACAGCCATGTAAAGGACACTTCGCACCTCAGCTCGACCACCCCATATCCGTCTACGTCCTTTGTAGAGRCCGCTATCRCAGTTAAAAGGGGCCACRCCAACCAATGCAGCCACTTGTTTGCGATTAACCTTGCCCAGCTCCGGAACCATTGCCAGCAGCGAAAGTGCGAGCACATTGCCAACGCCCGATACCTCGCGCAGCAAATCATAATTGGCCTTCCAAGCCGGCGAAGCTTTGATCGCTTCGTGCAAGTCATCGTCTGTGCTTTTAAGGCGCTTTTGAAGCCAGACGATATGTGCCTTGATGTCCCGTCGAAGTGCCTTGAATACCGCCTGTTTCAGTCGAGACTCTTCCGCCACGATCATATCGATGAGCTGGCGGCGTCGAGTCAGTAGATCCGCCAGTTCACGAGCGTGTTCATCTGG
>NZ_JARIXR010000009.1:0-255347 GCF_029269205.1 Pseudomonas sp. 1912-s
GTAATGAAGACCCTGGCCCTGGAAGGCATGACCATGGTCTGCGTCACCCATGAAATGGGCTTCGCCCGGGAAGTGGCGGATCGGGTGCTGTTCTTCGATCACGGCAAACTGCTGGAAGACGCCGCCCCGGCACAATTCTTCGATGCGCCGAAGGATCCCCGGGCCCAAGCCTTTCTGCGTCAGGTTCTATAAAACGCTTCTTGTGGCGAGGGAGCTACTGTCATGACAACGCCGTGGCCGAGAGCTTTTTCCAGCTTCTGAAACGGGAACGGATCAAGCGAAAAATCTACACCACGAGGGAAGATGCTCTGAGTGATGTGTTTGATTACATCGAGATGTTCTACAACGTAAAACGCCGCCATGGTTTCAACAATCAGCTGTCACCGGTAGAGTTTGAAAAGCGTTACGCAATGAGCTTGCAAGGTGTCTAGAGAATCCGGGGCGATTCAATAACACCAGAGAAAGCACAGCAAGAAGCCCACAGAGCGCATACAACCTGGGCGGTAGCTTCGGGGAAAGCGTGGACCAAAGCCCAAAAAAACCTGCATAGCCCGCTACTAAGATGAGATTGATATAGGTTCCTGCACTAGCCATCTGCCTTTCGTGCATCTCCATCAGTGCGTTAGCGCCCTTATCTCTTTCCAAATGAAGCTGAAAATCTTTGAGTTCATCAATAGCTTCCGAATGCGTATTCACCACGGTTTCCACCTGCTCATTCCATCGCTGCTGATTCATCTCGCTCCGCTCCATTAGAGAGTTTTTACAGCTGAGGCCCGTGGACGCACATATCGACCGGCGTCGAGCTCAATATGCGCTAGATGATTTGACGTGAAAACCACCCTAAGCTCCCGGGCGCCGCACGCTCAGTTTTTCGCACCAATATAGAGCACCAGTCCCATGGTGGTCCCATGAAGCTATTTTTTTGGATACCAAAAACCACAAACCCCCGGCTTTCTCTAGGAAAACCGGGGGTTTGTGTTTACTTAATGTGGCGGTGAAGGAGAGATTCGAACTCTCGATACAATTTCTTGTATACACACTTTCCAGGCGTGCTCCTTAAGCCACTCGGACACTTCACCGTATCTCGTCAAACTGATTCAGTCTGTCGAGGCGCGCTAATGTAGTCGAAAGCTTTTCCGATGGCAAAGGTTTTTTTCAGAATTTTCATGCGCTTAGGCGGTTATGCCGTTACAGCCCTCTGCGGCGCCATGCGCACCACGGCGATTCTGCCATTCTCGGGCACTCGCGGCGGTTGTCTATAGTAGCTGCTGCGCCGTGCCGAAGGCCGCCTGCGGGTGGGCATGCGGGAAAAGTCTGACTGGGTAGTCAGTCACGGCGCTTTACCAGGGCGGGCGCGGTGGGTAACGTCTGCCGCCTGTCCTTCTATTACAAGCATTACAAGGAATCGCGTCATGAGTGAGTTGATTGCCTACCACCTCGAAGACGGTATCGCGACCCTGACCCTGAGCAACGGCAAGGTGAATGCCATTTCGCCGGCAGTGGTCAGTGCGTTTAATCAAGCGCTGGATCAGGCCGAGAAGGATCGGGCGGTGGTGATCATCACGGGCACGCCGGGGATTTTGTCCGGTGGCTATGATTTGAAGGTGATGACCGCCGGCCCTAAAGAAGCAGTGAGTCTGGTGACGTCGGGTTCCACCCTCGCCTGCCGCCTGTTGTCGCACCCGTTCCCGGTGATCGTGGCGTGCCCAGGGCACGCGGTGGCCAAGGGTGCGTTCCTGTTGCTGTCGGCGGATTACCGGATTGGTGTGGACGGGCCGTTCAGCATTGGCCTGAATGAAGTGATGATCGGCATGACCATGCACCACGCCGGGATCGAGCTGGCACGGGATCGTCTGCGCAAGTCGGCGTTCCAACGTTCGGTGATCAATGCCGAGATGTTTAACCCGCAGGACGCATTGGGCGCCGGGTTCCTGGACAAGGTGGTCGCACCGGAAGAGTTGCAGGCCGCAGCGCTGGAAGCGGCTCGCCAGTTGAAGAAGATCAATATGAACGCCCACAAGCACACCAAGCTGAAGGTGCGTAAGGCGCTGCTGGAAGCTCTGGATGACGCGATCATTCAGGATCAGGGTCACTTGGGTTAATCAAACCTGCGCCTGCTGAATCGAAGCCCGACCTTGAGTCGGGCTTTTTCTTACAAAGAATTCTGGATTGCCTACAACCGCTCTAGACAGTGTCTGTCACGTCTTGTTGAAACATGCGCTTAAACATCGCCTATCTCCTGACTCTATAGGGGCAATTGCCGAATACAGTGCACATCCGTACACTGCGCCACCTTTTGTCCCGATGGGCTGTGTCGATGCTTTTTTTGTTACGCATGTTGTTGATGGGCCTGCATTTTATGATTGCGGGCGTGCTGGGCGTGCTGCTGGGGATCTGCCGGCCGTTCAATCCGGACAACAGCCGTTACTGTGCGCGCCTGTATGCCGTGCCGGCGATGTGGCTGTTGCGCCTGCGGGTGAAGGCTGATGTCGACTCGCTGCGCAACAAACCCAGCAGTTGCGTGATCATTGCCAACCATCAGTCCAACTATGACCTGTTTGTGTTCGGCACCGTGGTGCCGTACCGCACGGTGTGTATCGGCAAGAAGAGCCTGAAGTGGGTGCCGTTGTTCGGCCAGTTGTTCTGGCTGGCGGGCAATGTGTTGATCGACCGGGGCAACGCGCACAAGGCCCGGCGCTCGATGCTGACCACCACCCACACGTTGCAACACGCAGACACCTCGATCTGGGTGTTCCCCGAAGGCACGCGTAACTTCGGTGAGACGTTGCTGCCGTTCAAGAAGGGCGCGTTCCAGATGGCAATCGCCGCAGGCGTGCCGATTGTGCAGGTGTGTGTCAGCACCTACGTGAAGCAGATGAAGCTCAACCGCTGGAACAGTGGCGATATTCTGATTCGCTCGTTGCCGCCGATTCCTACGAAGGGGCTGACGATGGATGACATGCCGCTGTTAATGCAGACCTGCCGCGAGCAAATGCGCGACTGCATCGAGGCGATGGATCGCGAGTTGCAAACCACACCTGCAGTCACGGCTGAACCCCGCCGAATTTGCTGACTCTGATTGGGCAGGGCAGGCTAAGCTGCCTGACAGTTGTCATCTGCCATTCAAGAAGAAGCGATCAGCACTATGGGTAGAGTTGTTGCGGCCGCCGTCTATAGCGCCGGAAAGAAAGTCACCGATATCACCCTCGACGAAGGCGCCGCCTGGGCCGCCAAGCCGGACCACTTTGTGTGGATCGGCCTGGAAGAGCCCAGCGCCCTGGAACTGGCCAACCTGCAGCGCCAGTTCAACCTGCACGAACTGGCCATCGAAGATGCCCTGGAAAAACACAGCCGGCCCAAGCTTGAAACCTTCGGCGATGCGCTGTTTATCGTGACCTATTCGCCGGTGCGCGATAACGGCAAGCTGGAGTTTATCGAGACCCATATCTTTGCCGGCAACGGCTACATCATTACTGCCCGCAACGGCCATTCGGCGTCCTACGGCTATGTGCGCCAGCGCTGTGAGGCGCGGCCGCTGCTGCTGGAGCATGGGGAAGATTTCGTACTCTATGCGCTGCTGGATTTCGTCACCGAGAACTACCAGCCCGTGAGCGAGGCGATTCATGCCGAGGTCGATGAGTTGGAGCGCAATGTGCTGTGCAACTCCCTGAATGAACATGACATCCAAAAACTCCACGGCCTGCGCCGCGATGTGCTGCGGCTGAAGCGTTATGTGGCGCCGATGGTGGAGATCAGTCAGGAGCTGCAGAAGCTGAGTTTTCCGTTTATTGACAAGAACATGCGTCCGTACTTTCGCGACGTGCAGATTCACGTCACCCGGCAGATGGAAGACCTGACCACCCTGCGGGATATCGCCAGCCAGACCATCGAGATTGGGGTGTTGCTGGAAGCCCAGCGCCAAAGCGTGGTGCAGCGCAAGTTTGCCGCGTGGGCGGCGATTCTGGCGTTCCCGACGGCAGTGGCCGGGATTTACGGGATGAACTTCCAGAACATGCCGGAGCTGCAATGGCACTACGGCTATTTTGCGGTACTGGGGTTTATTGCGGTGGGGTGTTCGGGGTTGTGGGCCAGTTTCAAGCGCTCAGGCTGGCTGTAGAAAACTGCTCTTGTGGCGATTGCTGTTGTGGCGAGGGAGCTTGCTCCCGTTCGGCTACGCAGCAGTCGTGCTTTTAAAAGCGGGGGCGCTTCGCACCCCAGCGGGAGCAAGCTCCCTCGCCACAAAAAGCTAATCAATCAACCCGAATTGATTAGGCCACGTCCGCTTCTGGTTTGTGCGCCACAAACCGCATCATCCATTCCGCCACGGTGACGCCGTGGTGGTCTCGTTCCAGGCTGGCCACGCCATTGGTGTAGACCTTTTCCCCCAGGGTTGTCTGAAGAATCTCCAGCAACTCGCGGGAATAGTCGTGGATAAATTCCGGGTGGCCCTGGAAGCACAGCACCTGGTCTTCGATGTGGTACGCCGCAAACGGGCAGAACTCGCTGGAAGCAATCACCGTGGCGTTTTCCGGCAAGGTGGTGACCTGGTCCTGATGGCTGATCAACAGCGTCAGTTCTTCCACCACCGGGCTCATCCACGGGGCCTTGGCGTTCAGTTTGTAGTCATGGATGCCCATGCCCCAGCCTTTGGTCGCCCGCTCTGTCTTGCCGCCCAGCAGCAGTGCCAGCAACTGATGGCCGAAGCAGATGCCGATCAGCTTGTCGCCGCGTGCATGGCGGTCCAGCAGGTAGGTCTTGAGGGTCTGGATCCATGGATCGGTGCCAAAGGAGTCGGCCTTGCTGCCCGTCACCAGGTAGGCGTCGAACACTTCGTCATCCGTCGGGTATTCACCCTGCACCACGTTATAGACGACGAACTCGGCGGCAATCGGCTGCTTGGAGAACAGGCGCTTGAACATCTGCCCGTACCCTTGGTACTGATCGATCAGCCCGGGACGCAGGATATCGGTTTCCAGGATGCACACGCGTAACGACATAAAAAATACCTGACACGGCGATGGGAATAATGAACACCCCCAGAGCCTGCCTTGAAATACCCTTCCAAGGCAAGCCCCGCACATGCCCAAACCCGTCAGAAGGTCGCGTTCTGTGCAGCGTTCTCCAACAACAGAGCCGGAGGCGTGAAGCGCTCACCATATTGCTCGGCCAGGTAACGCGCCCGGGCGATGAAGTCGTTCAGGCCGTACTGGTTGATGAACTGCAGCGCCCCGCCGCTCCAGGCGGCAAAGCCGATACCGAAGATCGAGCCGACGTTGGCATCGGCCGTCGACATCAACACGCCCTCCTCCACACAACGCACGGTTTCGATGGCCTGAATAAACAGCAGACGGTCGCGCACGTCCTGCGCCGAGATCCGTTGGCCGGGCCTTTCAAAGCGGCTTTTCAGTTGCGGCCACAGGTGTTTCTGCCCGCCCGCCGGGTAATCGTAGAAGCCCCCCCCCGCCGCCTTGCCCGGACGCTTGTATTCGTTGAGCAACAGGTCGATTACGGCAAACGCCGGATGCTGGGGTAACGGCTTGCCCTCGGCCTGCAGGTCCTTGGCCGTCTGCTGGCGGATATGGCTCATCAGGCTGAGGGAAACTTCGTCAGAGACCGCCAGCGGCCCCACCGGCATGCCGGCCTTGCGCGCCTCGGTCTCGATCATCGGCGCGGCCACGCCTTCGCCGAGCATGGCGATGCCTTCGTTGGTGAAGGTGCCGAACACCCGCGAGGTGAAGAAGCCGCGGCTGTCGTTGACCACGATCGGGGTTTTCTTGATTTGCAGTACGAAATCAAAACCCCGAGCCAGGGTTTCGTCGCTGGTGCGGGCGCCCTTGATGATTTCCACCAGGGGCATCTTGTCCACCGGGCTGAAGAAGTGCAGGCCGATAAACTTGCCCTGGTCGGGGACCGCCGTGGCCAGGCCGCTGATGGGCAAGGTGGAGGTGTTGGAGGCGATCACCGCTTCGGCACCCACCACACTGTGTGCGGCAGCCGAAACCCTGGCCTTGAGCTCACGGTCTTCGAACACGGCTTCGATGATCAGGTCGCAGCCAGCAAGATCGGCATCGGATTCGGTAGGAACAATCCTCGCGAGGATGGTTTCCCGCTGCTCAGCGGTCAATTGCCCACGGCCGACCTTCTTGTCCAGTAACCCTGCCGAGTGGGCCTTGCCCTTCTCCGCCGCCGCCAGGTTGACGTCCTTGAGCACCACCTCAACGCCTGCCGAGGCGCTGACGTAGGCGATACCGGCGCCCATCATCCCGGCGCCGAGCACGCCAACCTTGCGTGTCACATACGGCGCACAGCCCTTGGGCCGCGAGCTGCCGGCGTTGATTTCATTGAGCTGGAACCAGAAGGTGCCAATCATGTTCTTCGCCACTTGCCCGGTGACCAGCTCGGTGAAGTAGCGGGTCTCGATCAGGTGCGCGGTGTCGAAATCCACCTGGGCACCTTCCACGGCGGCACACAGGATTTTCTCCGGGGCCGGGAAGCAGCCGTTGGTTTTGGCGCGCAGTATCGAGGGTGCAATGGCGAGCACTTGCGCGACTTTCGGGTTGGACGGTGTGCCGCCAGGGATCTGATAACCCTTGATGTCCCAACGCTGTTTCGCCTCCGGATTGGCCAGGATCCACGCCCGGGACTTGGCCAGCAGCTCGTCGCGGTCGGCCGCCAGCTCGTCAATCAACCCGGCTTGCAGCGCCTGCTGCGGCGTAATCTTTTTACCTTCCAGTAAGTAGGGCAAGGCCTTTTCCAGCCCCAGCATGCGCACCATGCGCACCACACCGCCGCCGCCCGGCAACAGGCCAAGGGTGACTTCCGGCAGGCCGATTTGTACCGATTTATGATCCAGCGCCACGCGGTGCTGGCACGCCAGGCAAATCTCCCAGCCACCGCCCAGCGCCGCACCATTGATGGCGGCCACCACCGGTTTGCCGAGGGTTTCCAGGGTGCGCAGTTGCGCCTTTAGCAGCAACACGCTGTCGTAGAAATCCTTGGCGTGGGGCTTGTCGACCTTGATCAATTCATTGAGGTCACCGCCGGCAAAGAAGGTCTTTTTTGCCGAGGTGATAATCACACCGGCAATCGAATCCCTCTCGGCGGCCAGCCGGGCGACGGTGGCCGCCATGGCCTCGCGGTACACCCCGTTCATGGTATTGGCGCTCTGGCCGGGCATGTCGATGGTCAGCACCACAATCTGGTCCTGGCCTTTTTCGTAACGAATGGCGTCGGTCATGATGGGTTCCTTAGGCTCAGAGGCGTTCGATGATGGTGGCGATACCCATGCCGCCGCCGACACACAGGGTGGCCAGGCCGTACCGCTGCTGGCGCACCTCCAGTTCGTCGAGCAACGTGCCGAGAATCGCGCAACCCGTGGCGCCCAGCGGGTGGCCCATGGCGATGGAGCCGCCGTTGACATTGACCCGGGTGGCGTCAATGCCCATGTCCTTGATGAACTTGAGCACCACCGAGGCAAACGCTTCGTTGACCTCGAACAGGTCGATGTCTTCCACTCGCAGGCCCGCCTTGGCCAGGGCCTTGCGGGTGGCCGGCGCCGGGCCGGTGAGCATGATGGTGGGTTCGGTGCTGGTGACCGCCGTGGCAACGATGCGCGCCCGGGGTTGCAGGCCGAGCTCGCGGCCCTTGGCTTCGGAGCCGATCAACATCAACGCCGCACCGTCGACGATCCCGGAACTGTTGCCCGGTGTGTGCACATGGTTGATGCGCTCGACGTGGCTGTAGACCCGCAAGGCCGTGGCGTCGAAGCCCATCTGGCCCATCATTTCGAAGCTGGGCTTGAGTTTGCCGAGGCCTTCCAGGGTGGAGTCGGCGCGGATGAACTCATCCTGATCCAGCAGCACGATGCCGTTCTGGTCCTGCACCGCGATCAGCGACTTGTTGAAGGAACCGTCTGATCTGGCCCGTGCCGCTTTCTGCTGGGAGTGCAGGGCAAAGGCATCGACGTCCTGGCGGGTGAAGCCTTCCAGCGTGGCGATCAGGTCGGCGCCGATGCCCTGCGGCGTGAAGTGACTGTGCATATTGGTTTGTGGGTCAAGCACCCAGGCGCCGCCGTCGCTGCCCATGGGCACGCGGGACATGGATTCGACACCGCCCACCACGACGAGGTCTTCAAAGCCGGAACGCACTTTCATCGCGCCGAGGTTCACGGCCTCCAGGCCCGAGGCGCAAAAGCGGTTGATCTGCACACCGGCGACGCTGACGTCCCAGTCCGCCACCAGGGCGGCGGTCTTGGCGATGTCAGCGCCCTGGTCGCCAATCGGTGTGACGCAGCCGAGGACGATGTCATCCACTTGCCGCGTGTCGAGGCCGGTGCGCTGTTGCAGCGCCGTCAACAACCCGGCCACCAGGTTTACCGGCTTGACGCTGTGCAAGGCGCCATCAGCCTTGCCTTTGCCCCGGGGCGTGCGTATCGCATCAAAGATCAAAGCTTGGGTCATGATGTCCTCGAATGACTGCGCAACGAATCGTGCCCTTACCTTAGGCGCCGGGGCGCCGGATTCAATGACCGAACCGCTCATTGACCTTGACGCTCACGCTCAGACGAACGGTAGGAAGCTACGGGAATCGGTTGATTAATCGTTTTAGCTGTCTAGCCGGAGGGCTGGCGTCTGGCTGGCAATTGGCCTCATGCGTTTTTAATAAGTTTTCCGCATTGAATGAGATGAAATGGATCTAAGCCATGTAGAACGAGGGCTCTAAGGTTGAATCTGTAGGAGAGGTAAAGGGTTGCTGCCGGGTTTTGCTGGAGCACCTGTAGGAACTGTAAGAAAAGAGTCATGCAGCACCGTCATAGTTAAATCGACCGGCACGCATTTGACGCTCAGGAATAACAACAAAAGGCAGTCAGCCATGTTCAAGCATTCGAAAGTACGGCAGGCGGGACTTATTCTTTTCGCCACCACCCTGATTCTGATCTTGCCCAATCTAACCAAGGTTATTGGGTGACCACTCGCACTCCACATTCTGCGCACACACAGCGCCAGGATCGCAGCCTTTGGCAGCGCCTTTCGGGATATTGCGCATAGCGATCCCGTCAGGAGCTGCCGTTTTGCGCGCCGAAATTTTGTGATTTTGCGGTATCGTGAGCTCCACCGCCTTTCCCGATATGTGGCCCTTCCTTGAAACAGATCATCGTCCTCCTGACCCTGCTGCTGGCCCTGCCGGCGCACGCCGCGCAATTGACCGTCGAGCTGGATCACGCCAGCAAAACCTGGGAAACAACCGAACTGCTCAAGCGCCCGGATGTGCAGACGGTGCAGGTCGTTGATGACGTTTCCTACAAGCGCAACATGACTTATCGCGCGGTGCCGCTGGCGGCGCTGTTGCCGGGCCTCAAGCCGGAAAATCATCTGCAGGCGGTGGCCCTCGACGGCTTTGCCGCTGAACTGACGGCGGCGCCGCTGCTGTCAAAAAGCGGTGCACGGGCATGGCTGGCCGTGGAAGATCCGGCGCACCCATGGCCGCCGCTGGCAGACGGCAAACCCAGCGCCGGGCCTTTTTATCTGGTGTGGACGGACCCGCAGGCGGGAAATATCAGCCCTGAGCAATGGCCGTTTCAGGTCTCCGGGATCAAGCAGTTGAAGACAGTTGCGGAGCGCTTTCCAGCGTTACTGCCGGACCCGAAGCTGGCGGCGAATGACCCGGTAAATCAAGGTTTCGCGCTGTTCCAGAAGAACTGCCTGGCGTGTCATCGCCTGAACGGTGCCGGCGATGCGCAAGTGGGGCCGGACCTGAATATTCCTTACAACCCCACCGAATATTTCGCCGGGGATTTCCTCAAGCGCTACATCCGCGACCCGCAAAGCATGCGGCATTGGCCGCAGGCGAAGATGCCGGCGTTTGCTGCCAGTGTGCTGCCGGATGCGGACCTGGACCTGCTGGTGGGTTATTTGAAGCATATGGCAGGCAGAAAGCAGCCTTAAGGCTCCGGCAAACCTGTGGCGAGGGAGCTTGCTCCCGCTGGGCTGCGCAGCAGCCCCCCATCAGACGATCGCATTTCTCCAGATAGAACTCGGGGGCAGGTTTTGGGGCCGCTTCGCTGCCCAGCGGGAGCAAGCTCCCTCGCCACAAAAAGCTTTCCTGCCACAGGGAGCTCTCCGGCCAAGAAAAGCTCTCTCTCCCCCGGAATCCTACTGCTGCTGCACCGAAATCACCGGTGTCGGCGCCACAAATACCTTGGCATGCATCTGCTCATGCCCTCCCCCACGGCGCATGCCCCGCACCGGGCACGCGTCCAGGTAATCCAGGCCCACCGCCAGCTTCAAATGCCGCTCCGGCCGCGCCAGTTGGTTCGTCACGTCAAAGCTGTACCAGGCGTCATCCAGCCAGGCTTCGGCCCAGGCGTGACTGGCCAGGTGCTCGCAATCTTCGCTGTACAAATACCCCGACACATAACGCGCCGGAATGCCCAGGCTGCGGGCGCAGGCGAGGAAGGCGTGGGTGTGGTCCTGGCACACCCCGGCGCGCCCGGCAAAGGCCTTGGCGGCGCAGGTGTCGACTTCGGTGGAGCCCGGCGAATAGGTCATGTACTGGTTCAGCGCGTGCATCAGGTCGATCAACGCACTGCGGTCGCGACGCTGGTGGCAGTGCTTTTCGGCAAAGCTGCGCAGGGCGTCGTCCGGCTCGGTCAACCGGGTGCAGCGCAGGAACGGGAAGGCCGACTGGCTTTCATGCTCAGCCTCGCGCAATTCGTCGATATCCACCTGGCCACGTGCGCCAATGATGATGGCTTCATGGGGCTCGTCCAGGGTCAACACGTGCAGGATATTGCCGAACGGGTCCAGTTGCGCCCGCACCGGCCGAGGCAAGTCCAACTGCCAGCTGAGAACGTGCTGGCGCTCGCTGTCATGGGGCGTGAGGCGCAGGTACTGGATGCTGGCACGCACCTGGTCTTCGTAGTGGTAGGTGGTTTCGTGGCTGATGGAAAGTCTCATGCCGCCTCCAGATAGGAACTGTAAATAGCGTCACCCAGCTCGCGCACGAGTGGGATGAAGTCGGTCAGCCAAGCGTGCAGGCCTTCCTTGAGAATTTCGTCGATGGCGGTATAGCGCAGGCGCGCGTCCATCTCGGCCGCCAGGCGCTGGGCCGGGCGACCGTTGATGCCGGGCAGGCTGCCAAGGATCTGGTCGATCTCTTCACTGCAGGCCCGCAGCGAACGCGGGACGTCAGCGCGCAGCAGCAACAGCTCGGCGACTTGGCGGGCGCCGGGGGCGTCACGGTAGATTTCGGTATAGGCCTCGAACGACGACAAGGCCCGCAGCAATGCACTCCACTGATAGTAGGCGTGGGCGGTGCCATCGGTGACCGCTTCGGCCTGGTCCCCGGCCATCTCGTAGCGGGCATCCAAGAGGCGCAAGGTGTTGTCGGCCCTTTCGATAAAGGTGCCCAGACGAATGAAGCGAAACGCGTCGTTACGCATGATGGTGCCGTAGGTGGCACCCCGAAACAGGTGGGACCGCTCCTTGACCCATTCGCAGAACCGGCTCATGCCGTAGCGGCTCAGGCCTTGCTGGGCGATGTCGCGAATTTCCAGCCAGGTGGCGTTGATGTTTTCCCACATGTCGGCGGTGATTCGCCCACGCACGGCATGGGCACTGGCGCGTGCAGCGCCGAGGCAGCTGTAGATGCTGGCCGGGTTGGCAGCATCCAGGGCGAAGAAGTGCAGCAGGCGTTCGGCATGCAGTTCACCGTGGCGCTCGCGGTAATCGTCGAGGGTGCCGGTGATCAGCAGCGGCATCGCCAGTTCATGCAGGCCATCGCCGCGCCCGTCCTGGGGCATCAGCGACAGCGAATAACTGACATCGAGCATGCGCGCGAGGTTTTCCGCGCGCTCCAGGTAGCGCGACATCCAATACAAATCCGAGGCAGTTCTACTCAACATATTTCAATCCTCGACCACCCAGGTGTCTTTAGTGCCGCCGCCCTGGGACGAGTTGACCACCAACGAGCCTTCCCGCAGCGCCACACGAGTCAGGCCGCCGGGGACCACACGGGTTTCCTTGCCTTGCAGCACGAATGGGCGCAGGTCGATATGGCGTGGGGCGATGCCGTTTTCGACAAAGGTCGGGCAGGTCGACAGGCACAGCGTTGGCTGCGCGATGTAGGCATGGGGCTTGGCCTTGATGCGTGCACGGAAGGCTTCGATTTCCGCCGCCGAGGCTGCCGGGCCGACCAACATGCCATAGCCACCGGAACCCTGGGTTTCCTTCACCACCAGTTCCGGAAGGTTGGCCAGCACGTGGGACAGTTCGCTGGGATTACGGCACTGGAACGTCGGAACGTTCTTCAGGATCGGCTCTTCATCCAAGTAAAAACGGATCATCTCGGTGACGAAGGGGTACACCGATTTGTCATCCGCTACCCCGGTGCCGATGGCATTCGCCAGTACCACATTGCCCGAGCGATACGCCGCCAGCAGGCCCGGCACACCGAGCATGGAATCCGGGTTGAAGGCCAGCGGGTCGAGGAACGCGTCGTCGAGGCGGCGGTAAATCACGTCGACCGCCTTGGGCCCGTCGGTGGTGCGCATGAACACACGGTCATCGCGCACGAACAGGTCGGCGCCTTCCACCAGTTCCACGCCCATTTCCCGAGCCAGGAACGCATGCTCGAAGAACGCGCTGTTGAAACGCCCAGGCGTCAGCACCACCACACTGGGGTTATCCAGCGGGCTGGAGCTTTTCAGGGTGTCGAGCAACAGGTTGGGGTAGTGATCGATCGGCGCGATGCGCTGGGCGGCAAACAGTTCGGGGAACAGGCGCATCATCATCTTGCGGTCTTCGAGCATGTAGCTGACGCCGCTGGGGGTGCGCAGGTTGTCTTCGAGGACGTAGTAAGTGCCGTCGCCATCGCGTACGAGATCGACGCCGGAGATGTGGGAATAGATGTCGCGGTGCAGGTCCAGGCCCTGCATCGCCAACTGGTACTGCTCGTTGGCCAGTACTTGCTCGGCGGGGATGATCCCGGCCTTGATGATGCGTTGTTCGTGGTACAGGTCGGCGAGGAACATGTTCAGCGCCTTGACCCGCTGGATGCAGCCGCGCTCGACGATCCGCCATTCACTGGCCGGGATGCTGCGGGGGATCGTGTCAAAGGGAATCAGGCGCTCGGTGCCTTGCTCGTCGCCATACAGGGTGAAGGTGATACCGGCCCGGTGAAACAGCAAATCGGCTTCGCGCCGGCGCTGGGCCAGTAATTCAGGGGGCGTCTCGGCCAACCAGCGGGCGAACTCGCGGTAATGGGGGCGCACCTGCCCTGCCCCGTCGTACATCTCATCATAATAAGTGCGGATCATGCCGTACTCCTTGTCACCCGGACGCAAGAACCATCGCAAGGCCCGTGCCAGCGGCATAAATACTTAAGTATCAATCAGTTGGATATAGGTCCAGCCCGCACCGCACCGTCCCGGTGCAGCAAATGCCCGCTGTCATGGGCGGCGCCTCATTGCAATGCAGGCCCTGACTATCAACAGCATAGTCAGAGTTGATTTCACTGCCCGGCAAACCCTGGGGATAATCACCCCCATCAGCTGAACAGGACGCGTCCTACAGCCTCATCCATTGCGCACTACCGCTTGTACCGAATCGCTCTCCTCCTTTGCGATCTTCCCTTTGGCCACCCTGCTCGGGTGGCTTTTTTTTGCGCAGGATTTTTCCCGCGCCAGAAACAAAAACGGCCGACCCAAAGGTCAGCCGATACGCTGTGTTGTTGCTCATGTCGCTACATGGGTAACCCACGCACCTCCTGTTTCACGCCCCATCCCTCAATGATCCCGCCCAAGGGCTCGACCACCGCCTCAAAGTCCTGCTCGAAGTCTCCTATGCCGTCGTAGGTGGCGAACATGATTTTGCTCAGTTCCAGGTACCAGGCGCCGTCATCCCGCGCGCTGACCTGGGCATTCAGGGATTCCCCACGAAACCGACCCGCAGCCCGCCGCGCACGTTCCTCATCCGGGAAAATGGCGTAGAACTCGATGGGGTGGAAACGCGAGAAGTCAAAGCCGCCCTCTTTCATGCGGCGCAACACGTTGGTGCTGATGTCTTCTTGATAGGCTGTGCTCATGAAACGTCCTCCTCAAACCGATGGATAGACTTTCCGTGCTTCCCAAGGCCCGCGCTGCAAGGGCGCGGGTGTTACGGCAATGAAGTCGCCGCCGGGAGACAAGCATGTAGCTGACAAGACCAGACCTTAGCGATTCATTCGCTGATCTCCCTTGCAGAGTAGCGCGAAGCTATCAGCTCCACCAGAGGCTGTTTAAAGACGTACAGGGAATGTTCAGGCGGCGGGAGAAATGTCGAGGATTTGAATACTGTTCTGGTCTTTCAGGCTTTTTACCGTGGGCTCGGCCGTGCGGCCTTCCAGGTCGTTGAGGTCCAGTTCAGCGGCCACTGGGAGCAACTTTGCACGGATCATATGGGCAGCCTCTTCCAGGCTGGGTCTTTCGCCGCAGACGAACTGCTCCACGGACTGCACGCCATGATCATCAACGAAGGTAATTTTCCACGTTTGCATCAGTGCCTCCTCGATAAAACCCATGGGTGGGCTTACCTCTATCTGGACCTTGAGGGCTTGGAATTCGTTCCACTCAAGGCCGGAGGCACCTGATCAGCTGCAGTTACTTCTCAGCGTGTTCTTTCAGGGCTTTCAAGGTGTTGAACGGTGCGTCCACCACAAACTTGTTGGCCAACCACGACGGTACGCTGCCACCTGGCTCGGTGTGCACCTGGTAGGTCACTTCGGTCAGGTTGTCGCCTTTAGGCACCAGTTTCCAGTAGCCGTCGACCTGGGCCACACGCACATAGCCTTTGACTTCGGGCTGATAGGTCGGCACTTCCAACAGCTTGCGGGTCACCGTGCCGTCGGCGGCCTTGGTGGTGGTGATTTCCAGGATCGAGTCACGATCGGTCACCGGGAACGGTGCCTTGAACTGGGTGTAGGTCCAGCTCTTGTCGCCTTCCTGCTTGAGGAGTTTTTGCGACTTGCATTCGTGGATCCAGGAACAGGCCCCCGCCACGTCTTCCTGCAATGCCTGGATCTTGGCCAGCGGTGCCTTGATGGTGGTCACACCGCGATAAGCCTTGTACTTGGAGCCGGCGATTTCACTCAAGGAGATTTTGATACCGTCTTCATCCTTGGCGGTCTGCCAATCTTCAGCGTGTGCAGCAGCAGCAAACAAAACGGTAAAACCGCACAACACCGCAACTCGTTTCAGTGAACCCATGGTCTTATTCCTTATTGTTGAAGTTCAGTACTTTGAACAGCCCACTAAGCCGCCGTCATCTGTTCCCACCAGCCGATCAACCTGATCGCTTCTTCCTGGCTGTTGCCACAGACCTCGAGATCCGCCTGGAACGAACTGCACACCGCCGGCCGCTCAGGCTGGCCAAACAACTGGCACAGTTGTTCGACCGACAGATGCAGGCAGCGTTCGCCGGCTGGTTTGCCGGCAGGCATTCCCGGCAATGGAGAGCTGATGGATGGGGCAATGCAGCAAGCGCCACAGCCTTCACGGCATTTCATGACGAACAGATCCTCGACAACTCAGTGTTGATGGCCACGTAAGACTACGCCCTTAAACAGACGTTTTAAATTGGCTTAACAGGGGTTTTTAACCGAAAACAAAAGTGACTGACCAGTCTGCGACAGAAGGTCAGGGGTACGCGTCACTTTTACTCGTCGGGTTTATTGCTTGAACTGGAAATCCAGCGCCGCGCCTTCCACTTCGCGCCGTTCTTCGTTGCGCAGTTGCAGCTGCATTTCATTGCTGAGCAGGCGCCCGTTGATCTGGAACGCGCTGTTATCGGTGGGCTTTTCGGCAAACATCGGCGGCAACAGCGGCACATTCTTCGGTTGCGGCATGGTGCCGAGGGGCTGCAGATGGCGAACCATGTTCGACGGCAGGCTCAAATCCAGATCTGCAGGTGGCAACTGAGTCTTGGCGACTTCGTGGGCTGATTTTGATTTGCTGGCGATAGGCGCACGCTTTTTGGTCGGTGCGGCTTTCTTTGCCGGTGCTTTCTTCGCCACCGGCGCCTTCTTGGCCGGGGCGGCTTTTTTCGCCGGCGCCTTTTGCTGGGTGCTGGCAGCAGGCGCTGTTTCACTGGCAGGCGCCGCCAGGACGGCACCCGCGTTACACAGGCTTAACACGCAAATCAGCAGTGCAGCAGGAAAGGTATAAGTCATATCGCCAGCAGCATTAACGGCAGAAGGCCATATGCTCGCTTGTTGGGGCCAGCATGACAAGCATGCTAAATAGCCAGCTACCCTTTATGTCCCCTTTCCACGCCTCAAAAGCCTGCCGCAGTCTCCTGGCACAACTGGCTCGCCAGCATGCCGAGGGTCATCAACGCGCGCTCGGCCTCGCGGTTCCACGGTGTACCGCAGTTCAGGCGAATACAGTGGTTGAACTGTTCCGTATTACTGAAGATCAGCCCCGGTGCAATGCTGATGCCCTGCTGCAAGGCGCGCACGTGCAGTTCCTGGGTATTGACCCGCCCGGGCAAACTGACCCACAGGATAAAACCGCCGGTCGGACGGGTCATCTGCGTGCCTTCGGGAAAATACTGCTGCACCGCCAACTGGAAGGCGCTGAGATTTTTGCGGTATTCCTGGCGGATATAGCGCAAATGCCGGTCATAACCACCGTTTTCCAGGTAGGCCGCCGTGCCCATCTGGGTCACGCTGCAGGCCGAATGGGTGCTGAACATTTGCAGGCGCTGGATTTCCTGCTGGTACTTGCCGGCGATCATCCAGCCGATGCGGATGCCCGGTGACAAGGTCTTGGAGAAGCTCGAGCAGTAGATGACCCGGTCGAGGCGGTCGTAGGCTTTCAGGGCCTTGGTGCGGCCCAGCTCGAACATCAGTTCGCCGTAGATATCGTCTTCAACCACCTGGATATCGAAATCCGACGCCAGGCGCAGCAGCTGTTTCTGCCGCTCTTCGGGCATGGTGCCGCCCAACGGGTTGCTCAGGCGTGTGGTCAGCACCAAGGCCTTGATCGACCATTGGTTGGCCGCCAGTTGCAGGGCTTCCAGGCTCATGCCGGTGGCCGGGTCGCTGGGGATTTCGATAACTTTGAGGCCGAGCAGATCCGCCAGTTGCAGCAGGCCGTAATACGTTGGCGACTCGGCGGCGATCAAGTCGCCCGGCCGCGTCAGCACCCGCAACGACATCTGCAACGCGTCCACGCACCCGTGGGTGATCACCACTTCGGACGGGTCGACCACCACACCGGCATCGCGCATGCGGATTGCCACCTGGCGCCGCAGCGGTTCAAAACCGGGGCTGAACATGTAGCTGAACGCCCGCGGGCTCTGGAAGCGTGTGACCTTGGCCAGTTGCTGGTGCAGCGCCCGTACAGGCAAATAGTCGACACTGGGCACGGCGGCGCCCAGTGGGAACACGCCTTCGCGGCGGGATTCCACCAACACCTGTTGAATGATGCTGCTGCGGGTGACCAACCCTGGACGCTCGACCCGTGCGATGTCCGGCGTGGGCGCGGTAAGCGCCGGCGTCTGGTGCACGTAGTACCCGGACTGCGGCCGCGCGCGAATCAAGCCCTGGTCTTCCAGGTTCGCGTAGGCCTGCAACACGGTGGCGTGGCTGACGTTGAGCTGGGAGCTCATTTTGCGCACCGAAGGCACGCGCTCGCCCGGTTGATAGACACCGCGGCGAATATCCTCAGCCAGTTGCTGGGCGATACGTTGGTAAAGCAACAGATTGGTCATGACGCAGCACTCGATTTCACGGGTATTTTATTTTTGTGTGAAACATACCGGCACAGTTTAGAAGTGTACGGGGACAGTTGCCACAATAGTCGAGCGCGGGCGGCAGTGATAGAAAAAACTGTAAGGGTGGCGAACTGAATCGCAGGCACAAAAAACCCGGGAGATTCCCGGGTTCCTGTGACACTGGGTGTTCAGCGGGCGGCGCCCAACTGGCCTTTCTCATCGGAGAACACAATCTCCACCCGGCGGTTCTGTGCCCGGCCACGCTCCGAAGCGTTGGCTTCAACCGGGTACTGATCGCCGTAGCCCTCGACCTGGATGCGTTTTTCATCGATGCCCAAGTCGTTCAGCACATCCGCCACGGCCTGCGCGCGGTCCCGGGACAGTTTGAGGTTTTCCGGCTCGCCACCGGTATTGTCGGTGTAACCCTCGATGCGCACTCTGCGCTTGGGGTTCAATTGCAGGAACTGTACGACTTTCAGCACCGTGCGGTTGGCCGAGTTTTGCAGCTCTGCCTCGCCGGTGTCGAACAGCACGTCACCCAAGGTCATCACCAGGCCACGATCGGTCTGGACGGTGGTCAGGCTGGCGATCTGTGCCTCCAGCCATTTGCCCTGTTGCTGCACGCTGCTCAGCTTGGCTTCCCGCAGGGCCAGTTGCAGGCGCTGGCGTTCCAGCTCCAGCTTGACCCCGCGTTCCTGATTCAACGCCTGCTCGGTGTGTTCCCGGGCAATCGCGCTGTAGCGCTGGCTCAGGTAAGCGTAATGCGCCACATCGGCGCCGCTGCCCCAGAAGCTGGAAAAACGCTCGGCACGGGCCAGGGACTCACCGGCGCGGATCACGTCCTTGGGCGCGATACGCAGCACATTCGAATCTTCCTTGACCTTCTGGAAGTCACTGCTCGCCTGTTGCAACGCGACGTTACTGTCAGGATGGGTCGCGCAACCGCCGAGCGCGCTGCCCAGCAACAGCACACAGCTCAACCCTCGGATCAACGGGCTCATTGGGCATCTCCCAACTGCAGTTGCTTGCGCAGGCGGGTGATACGGGTGTTGAGCACGTTCAGTTGCTCCTGGCTTTTGCGGGTCAGCACCCGGGCTTCTGCCAGGCGGGCGTCCAGCTCGGCTTCTTCAGCCTGCATGCGGGCGTCCTTGTAGGATTGATCGGCCATGTCGGCCTGGGCCTGGGTGAACTTGTCTTCAGCCAGCTTGAGCTCGGGCGAGTCATCGGCGACGGCGCCCACGGCGTTGGCTTGTTCCAGCGCTTGCTGGGTCAGGCGTATTTGTTCATTCGGCGCAGGATCGGCTGCACATCCCGCCAGAGCTACAACGGCGAGGGCCGCGAAAAGAGGTCGAATAGTCACTGAAAATCCCTACTTTGTTGGGGTGCCGACGGGTTGCTGCAACTGCGCTTTCCAGCGCGCAAGATTGCTCTGCAGCGCGGTTTCCGCCAGACCGGACGCGGGCAATTCTGTCATCTTTTTGGCGAGCTGTCCGCGCAACCACGGATCGTTGCACGCCGAGTTGTGGGAAATGGCCAGGTACAGGCCCGGCTGGTCGATGGGTATTTCGCGCGCCACCAGGTCGTTGCTCATGCCCAGGGTCTGGGCCATGGCCATGCCGGAATAACGCCCGGCGAGCACGTAGTCCACTTCCCCCAGCAGCAGCTTCTGGAACGCCGGGGTCAGGCTGGGCAGGCGTTGCAGGGTCAGTTGCTCACCGGCGAAGGTTTCGAAGTCGCGGCTCAGGCGCGCCCGCTCCGACACCGCGCCCTTGTGACCCTGCAGGTCGCTGGCCTGGTGGTAGGCCAGGGCCGAATCCTTGCGGGTCCAGACCAGGTAATCGGTTTGCACCAGCGCCGGGTGGATGTAGTCGAGGGCGTCCAGGGCGTCGAGGGTCAATGGCGCGTCGGCGAGGATGTCCATGCGCCCGCTGCGCACCTCTTCCAGCGCCAGAGAGCGCTTGCCGCCGTACAGCAGGTCGATTTTCACCCCGAGGTCCTTGGCCACTTGCTGCAACATGTCGGCGGTGGCGCCGATCAGGTGCGTGGGGTCCTGGGGATCACGCCACAGGTAGGGCGGTGCGTCCGGGCTGCCGGTGATCACCAGGCGATCACACTTGCCGGCCGCCAGCGACACGGTCGGCAGCAGTGACAGGGCCAGCAGTACAGCCCAGGGGCGCAATTCCATGGCTTGGTTCTCCCATTCAAAAATTGCCGGGCAAAAAAAAGCCCGGTCAAAAGACCGGGCTCTTTATAAGTGAAGCGGCTGGATTAGACCAGCTTCTCCAACTCGGGTACGGCTTCGAACAAGTCCGCCACCAGGCCGTAATCAGCCACCTGGAAGATCGGTGCTTCTTCGTCCTTGTTGATCGCAACGATCACTTTGGAGTCTTTCATACCGGCCAAGTGCTGGATCGCGCCGGAGATACCGACCGCGATGTACAGCTGTGGCGCAACGATCTTGCCGGTCTGGCCGACCTGCATGTCGTTCGGTACAAAACCTGCGTCGACGGCAGCGCGGGAAGCGCCGACCGCAGCGCCCAGCTTGTCGGCCAGGGCGTACAGGTGCTTGAAGTTGTCACCGTTCTGCATGCCACGGCCGCCGGAAACGACGATCTTGGCAGCGGTCAGTTCCGGACGATCGGACTTGGCCAGTTCTTCGCCAACAAAGCTGGAAGTGCCAGCGTCGTGAGCAGCCGCAACCGCCTCAACCGCAGCCGAGCCACCTTCAGCAGCCACCGGGTCGAAACCGGTAGCACGCACGGTGATGACTTTTACCGAGGCAGTGGACTGCACGGTAGCGATGGCATTACCGGCGTAGATCGGACGCTTGAAGGTGTCGGCGCTTTCTACCGAAACGATCTCGGAGATCTGGTCAACGTCCAGCTGCGCAGCAACGCGCGGCAGGATGTTTTTGCCGTTGGAGGTAGCGGCAGCCAGGATATGGCTGTAGCCAGCGCCCAGCTCTGCCACCAGCGGGGCAACGTTTTCCGGCAACTGGTGAGCGTAGGCCGCGTTGTCGGCGACCAGGACTTTGCTCACGCCAGCGATTTTTGCAGCGGCTTCAGCCACGGCGCCAACGTTTTGGCCGGCGACCAGGACGTGGACATCACCACCGATTTTGGCGGCAGCGGCCACGGTGTTCAGGGTGGCCGGGGCCACAACCTTGTTGTCGTGTTCTGCGATTACCAAGATAGTCATGATTAGATTACCTTCGCTTCGTTTTTCAGTTTCTCGACCAGTTCAGCCACCGACTTGACCTTGATGCCCGCGCTGCGTGCAGCCGGCGCTTCGACTTTTACGGTCTTGTTGGTGGAGGCGGTGGAAACGCCCAAAGCATCCGGAGTCAGCACTTCGAGAGGCTTCTTCTTGGCTTTCATGATGTTTGGCAGGGACGCGTATCGCGGCTCGTTCAAACGCAGGTCGGTGGTGACGATGGCTGGCAGTTTCAGGGAAACTGTTTGCGCGCCGCCGTCGATTTCGCGGGTCACGGCAACCTTGTCGCCGCTCACTTCGACTTTCGAAGCGAAGGTGCCCTGGCCGTAACCGGTCAGTGCAGCCAGCATCTGGCCAGTCTGGTTGTTGTCGCTGTCGATGGCTTGTTTGCCGAGGATCACCAGCGATGGCTGTTCCTTGTCGACAACAGCTTTCAACAACTTGGCAACGGCCAGGGAAGTCAGCTCTTCAGCGGATTCGACGAGGATGGCGCGATCGGCACCCAGCGCCAGGGCGGTACGCAGCTGCTCTTGAGCAGTGGTCGGACCGATGGAAACGACGACGATTTCAGTCGCAACGCCTTTCTCTTTCAGGCGTACGGCTTCTTCCACGGCGATTTCGCAGAACGGGTTCATCGACATCTTGACGTTAGCGAGGTCGACGCCGGAATTGTCCGCCTTGACGCGAACTTTCACGTTGTAATCGACAACGCGTTTGACAGCTACAAGAACCTTCATGGATTCCTCGTTACTCTCCGGTGAAAAGAAAGTCGCCTAGGCGAACCTGGCGGTTGATGCTCATCGGCACACAAGGGCACCTCCAAAAACGGCACGGACTCACACAACAATGGGATAGCGATGACCGTTCGTCAGTGGTGACCAAGAAGTCATTCTTTATCGCAGCGTGTAAACTGCGCGCCATCGTTTGGGCGCGCGTCACCTGTCTTGCTTTTGGACGTGCTCTTGAAACCTGCAGTCTGCCTACGGTAAGCGCAAAACCGACCGTATATTGACCGGAACACCTATTCTGGTCAATACGGCAAAATAGCCAGTCATAAGCCGCGCCTCTTTGATTTACCTAGCCTGCGGGCAATTCAAACAAACGTTTGTATTGGACGCTGAGAGTGGTGTAGATATAATGCGCCACCTAGAGAGAAAGGTGGGTCGTCCCCTGCCCCTTGCATGAGATTTCTGCAGGCATTGTGGGACGAATTACCGAACCTCCACCCATTAGAAAAAAAGCCGTTGAGCCTTGAGTAGGAGATAGCCTGTGGAACGCGAATACATGGAATTCGACGTGGTCATCGTCGGCGCTGGCCCGGCAGGCCTGTCTGCCGCCTGCCGATTGAAGCAGAAGGCCGCCGAAGCCGGTAAGGAAATCAGCGTCTGCGTGGTCGAAAAAGGCTCCGAAGTCGGCGCTCACATCCTGTCCGGTGCGGTGTTTGAACCCCGTGCCCTGAACGAATTGTTCCCGGACTGGAAAGAACTCGGCGCCCCGCTCAACACACCTGTTGTGCGTGATGACATCTATGTACTGCGCTCCAGCGAAGCTTCCACCAAGGTGCCTGACTTCTTTGTGCCCAAGACCATGCACAACGAAGGCAACTACATTATCTCCCTGGGCAATCTGTGCCGCTGGCTCGCCCAGCAGGCCGAGAACCTGGGCGTGGAAGTCTACCCGGGCTTCGCCGCCCAGGAAGCGCTGTTCGACGAGA
The DNA here is from genome assembly GCF_029269205.1 of Pseudomonas sp. 1912-s. Classification (NCBI taxonomy): domain Bacteria; kingdom Pseudomonadati; phylum Pseudomonadota; class Gammaproteobacteria; order Pseudomonadales; family Pseudomonadaceae; genus Pseudomonas; species Pseudomonas sp. 1912-s. The sequence continues at coordinate 22,678 of NZ_JARIXR010000009.1, forward strand.
ACGGCGTGGTGCGCGGGATCATCACCGGCGACCTCGGCGTCGACCGTGAAGGCAACCCGAAAGAAGGCGTCTACACCCCGGGCATGGAGCTGCGTGGCAAGTACACGCTGTTCGCCGAAGGCTGCCGCGGGCACATCGGCAAGCAACTGATCCAGCGTTTCAACCTGGACAGCGACGCGGACGCCCAGCACTACGGCATCGGCCTGAAAGAAATCTGGGAAATCGACCCGGCCAAGCATCAGCCTGGCCTGGTGGTACACACCGCCGGCTGGCCGCTGGACATCATGAGTGCCGAAAACACCGGTGGTTCGTTCCTCTATCACCTGGAAAACAACCAGGTGGTCGTCGGCTTGATCGTCGACCTGTCCTACAGCAACACCTTCCTGTCGCCGTTCGACGAGTTCCAGCGCCTCAAGCATCACCCGGTGCTGGCCCAGTACCTGGAAGGCGGCAAGCGCATCAGCTATGGCGCCCGCGCTATCTGCAAAGGCGGCCTGAACTCGCTGCCGAAAATGGTCTTCAAAGGCGGCGCGCTGATCGGTTGCGACCTCGGCACCCTGAACTTCGCCAAGATCAAGGGCAGCCACACTGCCATGAAGTCCGGCATGCTCGCCGCTGACGCCGTGGCCGACCGCCTGTTCGCCGAATCCGAAGGCGGCGATGAACTGACCGCTTACGTCGACAGCTTCAAGAACAGCTGGCTCTACGAAGAACTGTTCGCCAGCCGTAACTTCGGCCCGGCGATGCACAAGTTCGGCCCGATCATCGGTGCCGGCTTCAACTGGTTCGACCAGAATATCCTCGGCGGCAAAATGCCGTTCACCCTGCACGACACCAAGCCTGACTACGCCTGCCTGAAGCTGGCCAAAGACAGCAAGAAAATCGACTACCCGAAACCCGACGGCAAGCTGAGCTTCGACAAGCTGAGCTCGGTGTTCATCTCCGGTACCAACCACGAAGAAGAACAGCCGTGCCACCTGAAGCTGAAAGACCCGAGCATCCCGATCGGCACCAACTTGCCGCTCTACGATGAACCGGCGCAGCGCTACTGCCCGGCCGGCGTGTATGAAGTGATCACCAAGGAAGACGGCGAGAAGCGCTTCCAGATCAACGCCCAGAACTGCGTGCACTGCAAGACCTGTGACATCAAGGACCCTTCGCAGAACATCACCTGGGTCACACCGGAAGGCGCGGGCGGGCCGACTTACCCGAACATGTAAGTCACTGGCTTGAACAGAAGGCTCCCGAATGGGGGCCTTTTTATTGCCCGATGATCAGGCCGCCCGCTCATCCCCAGGACTGCGCTCGAAGTAGCGCTTGTATTCCCGGCTGAACTGCGACGTACTCTGATACCCCACGCTATGCGCCGCCTGTGCCACGCCCATGCCTTCCACCAACAGCAACTGCTGGGCCTTGAGCAGCCGCAGGCGCTTGAGGTACTGCACCGGCGACAACAGCGTGCAACGCTTGAAGTGCTCATGAAACGTCGACGCACTCATGTGCGCATAACCCGCCAGCGTCTCGATATTCAGCGGCTCGGCGTAATGCGCATGCAGGTGGTTCAACGAGGTCGCCACCCGTGAAAACTGCCCCTGCTGCTCCACCAGCGCCCGCAGTACATCGGCCTGTGGCCCACGCAACGCCGTGAACAATAATTCCCGCACCCGCGCCGGGCCCATGATCCGGCTCTCCAGCGGATCGTGCAGGCACTGCAGCAGCCGTTCGACACAGCCGCGCATGGCGTCATCCAGCACCACCGAGCTCATGGACTCCAACGTCTGCGCCGCCGGCGGTGGCCCGCTCTGGATACCCATCGCCATCACCAACTCACCCAGCACCACCCGGTCAATGCCGACCGTCACGCCTAAAAGCGGCGCATTGGGCATGGCAAAGGTCTCGCATTCGAACGGCACCGGCATTGCCTGGATCAGGTAATGCCCGGCGCCATATTCCAGGGTACGCGGGCCCAGGTAGGCGACCTTGCTGCCCTGGGCGACGATCATCAGGCTCGGCTCATAAATCTGCGGGCCCCGCGCCACGTCGCAACTGGCGCGCAATACCTGCACGCCGGCCAGGTTCGTGGGCGAAAAACCATCGCGGGGCGTCAACGGTTCGATCAGGGCAACCAACGCGGCATTGGCGTCGACATGGCGGGTCAACAACATGGCAAAAACTTCGCGAAAAAGGGGATGTGACCATCATCGCAGGTCTGGCGCCACAGTGATCCAATCCAGGGGCACTCCCGGACGAATAGGCATGAGACTCGGAGCAATCGCCATGGCCGCCCCCAGGCACGGCGCGGAGAATGCGCCACCTCACCTGTCACTGCTCCTGCGAGGTTTCTCCATGTACACCGCTATCGGTTACGCCGCTCAATCGGCCACCACTCCCCTCGCCCCCATGTCCTTCGAACGTCGCAGCCCGCGCGCCGATGACGTGGCGATCGAAATCCTCTACTGCGGCGTCTGCCACTCCGACATCCACCAGGCCCGCAACGAATGGGGCATCGCCGTGTACCCGCTGATGCCGGGCCACGAGATCGTCGGCAAAGTCACTGCCGTCGGCGCCAATGTCACCGCGCATAAAATCGGCGACCTGGTCGGCGTTGGCTGCATGGTCGACTCGTGCCGTCATTGCGACGCCTGCCACGCGGACCTTGAGCAATACTGCCTCGAAGGCCCGACCATGACCTATGCCACCCCGGACCGGGTCGACGGCAGCAACACCATGGGCGGCTACTCCGACAGCATCGTCGTCAGCGAGCACTTCGTGGTGAAGATCCCGGCCACGCTCGACCTGGCCAGCGCCGCGCCGATCCTCTGTGCCGGCATCACCACCTACTCGCCGCTCAAGCACTACGGCGTGAAGGCTGGCGACAAGGTTGGGGTGCTGGGCATGGGCGGCTTGGGCCACATGGGCATCAAGTTTGCCAAGGCCATGGGCGCGGAAGTGACGCTGTTCACCCGCTCCGCCAGCAAGGCTGAAGAAGGCCGTCGCCAGGGCGCCGATCACGTGATCGTGTCCACCGATGCTGAACAGATGAAAGCCGCTGCCGGCCACTTCGATTTCCTGCTGGACACCATTCCGGTGCAGCACGATTTGAACCCCTACCTCGACGTGCTGCGCTTTGATGGCGTGCACATCCTCGTGGGCTTGATCGAGCCGGTCGACCCGCCCGTGAATGCCGCCAAGCTGGTGCTGGGCCGCAAGGTACTGGCTGGTTCGCTGATCGGTGGCATTGCCGAAACCCAGGAAGTCCTGGATTTCTGCGCTGAGCACGGCATCACCTGCGACATCGAAATGCTCGACATCCGCCAGATCAACGAAGCCTACACCCGCATGATTGCCGGTGACGTGAAGTACCGCTTCGTGATCGACATGGCGACCCTGAAGGCCTGATCAGGCCTTCGCGCCCAACTCCGCTGAAAGCCGCGCTGCGACCTGTTTGATCACAGGGATCAGCTCGGCCATTTTTTCCAGCGGCATGTAGGGCACGGTACTGGCGATGCTGATGCCGGCGACGATTCGCCGGCTGGCATCGCGCACCGGTGCCGCGACACAACGGATCGACGGTTCGTTGTCTTCCAGATCGAACGCATAACCGCCCGCCACGTACTCCTGCATGCGTTGTTCAAACTGCGCCCAGGACTGCTCGGGGTGCTGCGGCCACTGCAGGTTTTTCCCGCCCGCCGGCAGGCTGACCTCATACAGGCGCTGCCACTCTTGCACGCTGTCATCCAGCAGCAACGCCTTGCCGATCCCGGTGCGCGCCAACGGCATGCGATGGCCCACACGCGAGCGCATTTCCGGGCCGTTGCGGCCAGGATTTTTGTGCAGGTACAGCACGTCGTCGTATTCGCGAATGGCCAGGTGGATGGTGTCGCCGGTCAACGCCGACAACTCATCCAGATACGGCACCGCCAGGCTCACCAGCGGCAATTCTTCCCGTGCCTGGAAACCCAGCTCGATCAGTTTGGGCCCCAGCAGGTAGCCGACTTGCGGCACCACGCGCAGATAGCGCTCTTCCACCAGGCAACTGGCCAGGCGGTGGGTGGTGCTGCGGGTGGTACCGATGCGCCTGGCGATTTCCTTGAGATCCCGCGCGCCGGCCGCCACGGCCTGCACCACGCCCAGGCCACGCAGCAGGGTCTGGGTGCCGGTGGGCGCGGCTTCTTTGACGGGAGTGTGGGCGTTTTCCTGCATATCGGGCCTATTGGGAAGTACGAAAACGGCGCCATTATGGGCGGTCACGGTAACTGTGGCGAGTGGGCTTCTGTGGTGAGGGGGCTTGCCCCCCGTTGGGCTGCGTAGCAGCCCCAAGAGAGTCACCCCATTTTTCCAGACAGATCAGAGTTGCATGGCTTTGGGGCCGCTTCGCAGCCCAACGGGGGACAAGCCCCCTCGCCACAAAAAGCCCGCTCACCACAAAGAACCGGCTGCCCCTTAACGCTGTTTCATGCGGTCGATAATGACCGCCAACAACAGGATCGACCCACGAATCACGTACTGGTAGAAGGTGTCGATGTTCTTCAGGTTCATCGCGTTCTCGATGATCGCCAGAATCAGCACCCCGGCAATCACATGCCGGATCATCCCGATCCCGCCGCTCAGCGACACCCCGCCCAGCACGCACGCCGAGATCACCGTCAGCTCGAACCCCTGGCCAATCATCGGTTGCCCCGAGGTCATGCGCGACGCCAGGATCACCCCGGCCAACGCCCCGATCACCCCGTGCACGGCAAAGATGATGATCTTGGTCCGGTCAACATTCACCCCGGCCAACAGCGCCGCTTCCTGGTTGCCCCCAATGGCCATGGTGTTGCGCCCGTAGGTGGTGTAGTTCAGCAGCCAGCCAAAAAACACAAAGCACAACACGGTGATGATGATCGGCACCGGCACGCCAAACAGCTGGCCGTTGCCGAAGACGAAGAAACCTTCGTCCATCACGCCCACCGCCTTGCCGTTGGAAAAGATATACGCCAGCCCGCGCACGATCTGCATCGTCGCCAGCGTCGCAATCAACGCGTTGATCCGCAGCTTGGCGATCACGATGCCATTGATCAGCCCCACCACCAGGCCCATGGCCAACGCCGCCGACACGCCGAAGAACACGCTGTCGGTGTCGCGAATCACGATCCCCGCCACCACACCTGAACAGGCGATCACCGAGCCCACCGACAAGTCGAAGTGCCCCGACGCCAGGCAGAACAGCATGGTGCAGGCTGCAATCCCGACCGTTGAAATCGCCAGCCCGAGGCCGCGCATATTCAGCGGTGAAAGGAAGTTGTCGATGAAAATGGCACTGAGCACAAAGATGCTCAAGGCCGCCAGCAGCATGACCCAATCATCGAGAAACTTGCGCTGGTTGAAACCCGGCCAGAAGCTTCTCGCGGTTTTTACCTGTGACATACCCTACCCCTCGTATTCTTCAATCCCGCGTACGCGGAAGAGCCAGTTGCAGCAGCCGTGCTTCGTCCGCTTGATCGCGGGTCAATTCGCCGGTCAGGGCGCCTTCGCTCATCACCAGGATGCGGTCGGAGATGCCCATCACTTCCATCAGGTCGCTGGACACCACGATCACCGCAATACCGCTGGCCGCCAGGTTGTGGATGATCTGGTAGATCTCCGACTTGGCACCGATATCGATGCCGCGGGTCGGCTCGTCCAGCAGCAAGACTTTCATCGGCATCGACAACCAACGACCCAGAATCGCCTTCTGCTGATTACCGCCCGACAGGAACAGAATCGGTTGGTCGGCCGACGGTGTGCGCACGTTCAGCGCGCTGATTTGCCGCTGGGCGTTGGTGCGTTCCCAGCCGCCCTGGATCAGCCAACCGAAGCGCGCATGGTCACGGCGTGCACTGATGTTGATGTTCTCCGCGACACTGGCGCGGGGCACGATGCCTTCCTTCTTGCGGTCCTCGGGGCACAGCAGCACACCGGCCGCAATCGCATCCCGTGGGGTCTTGAACGTCTGCGCCTCACCGTGCAACACCAGCGCACCCTGGGTGCTGCGCGACAGCCCGGCCAGCAGGCGCAACAGCTCCGTGCGCCCTGCCCCGACCAAACCGAACAGCCCGAGAATCTCGCCTTTGTTCACCTGCAAACTCACCGGTTCCTGCAACCCCGGCCCAAGCAAACCTTCTACCCGCAACGCTTCACCGGAGTGTTCGCGCGGCCGGTAGTTATAGATGTCCTGGATGTCGCGCCCGACCATGCAGTTAACCAACTGGTCGACGTTCAACTGCGCCATGTCTTCAAACGTGCGCACGAAACGCCCGTCCTTGAACACCGTCACCGCATCGCAAATCCGGAACACTTCTTCCATGCGGTGCGACACGTAGAGGATCACCCGGCCTTCATCCCGCAGCCGGGCGATGATCACCATCAGCCGCTCGATCTCACGGGCCGAGAGGCTGCTGGTGGGTTCGTCGAAGGCAATCACATGGGCGTTGCRCGACATGGCCTTGGCGATTTCCACCAATTGCCGCTGGCCGAGGGACAGGCTGCCCAGGCGCATGTTCGGATCGATTTCATCCGCCAGGCCCTTGAGCAGTTCCCGCGCCTTGCGCACCATCGCGCCGCGATTGACCACGCCGAAGCGCGACGGCATATGGCCCAGCAGCAGGTTCTCGGCGACGGTCATTTCCGGCACCAGTTGCAGCTCCTGGTGAATCACCGCGATGCCGCTGGCGATGCTGTCGGCCGCCGACTTGAAACTGACGCTGCGTTCGCCCAACTGCAGACTGCCGCTGTTGGGCGGATAAAAACCGCCGAGGATTTTCAGCAAGGTCGACTTGCCCGCGCCGTTCTCGCCCATCAGCGCATGCACCGAATGGGGCCGCGCTTCAAAGCTGATCTGCGCCAGGGCTTTCACCCCGGGAAACTCCTTGCCGATGCCGTTGAAGCGCAGGCTCTCTGTGGCGGCGCAGTTCATTTCCACAGACCGATCTTGCTCAACTCTTCCTTGAAGTTGGCGCGGGTGATCAGGGTCACGTTATCCAGCGCGGTGAACTTGGCTGGCTCCGTGCCTTTGGTGACCCACTCGAACATCGAGGTAGCGGTTTTATAACCGGAGGCATCCGGGCTGAGCAGCATCGAACCGTAGAAACCGGTGTCGGATTTTTTCAGTTCTTCGATAGCGTCAGTGCCGTTGATGCCCACGCCGATCACATTCGGCGCCTTGAAGCCGGCGCTTTCGGTGGCGCGCACGCCGCCCAGTACGGTGCTGTCGTTCATGCCGCCGATCAGCAGGTTTTTCGCGCCGCCGGGCAGTTTCACCAGGGCCGAGTTGGTGGAGTCCATGGCGCCCGGCACGTCGAGGGTTTTCTGTGCAGTGAACAGGATATGGTCGACCGGCAGACCGGCGGCCTTGAGGCCTTCTACCGAACCGTCGGTGCGTTTCTTGCCGGTTTCCAGCTCGTCGAAGGTGTTGATGACGGCGTAGGTGTCCTTCCAGTCCCACTTGCGATTTTTAGCCTCGGTGGCCATGGCTTCGCCTTGTTTCTGGCCAATCTTGTAGGCGTCCAGGCCGACATAAGGCACGTCTTCCATGGGCTTGCCCTTGGCGTCGACGAAGCGGTCGTCCACCGCCAGCACTTTCAGATTATTGAGCTTGGCCTTGGCCATGATTGCCGGGCCGAGGGACACGTCCGGCGGGCAGATCACGAAACCCTTGGCCCCGTTGGCGGCCAGGGTGTCGATGGCGGAAAGGGTTTTCTCGCCGTCGGGCACGGCGATCTTGATCACGGTGAAACCAAGGTCCTTGCCGGCTTTTTCGGCGAACGCCCATTCGGTCTGGAACCAGGGCTCTTCAGCTTGCTTGACCAGGAAGCCGATCTTTACTTCTTCAGCGAATGCGAAGGTGCTGAGACTGCTGAGAGCAACGGCGACCGCAAGGGTGCGCACTGTCTTCTTGAACATAAACCACCTCTTGTTGTTATTGGAGAGTTGTTCGGCTTAATCGTGGTACATCACCGACCGCCCGCCATCGATCATCAGGCAGGTGGCATTGATAAAGGGCGCCTCATCGGTCGCCAGAAACAGTGCAGTCATCGCCACTTCAATCGGCTGGCCGATGCGTTTTGGCGGGTGCAGGTCGAAGGCGCGCTGACGCTCGGCGTGGGGGTCGTCGAAGCCGTTCCAGTAATCGACGTTGAGTTGGGTTTCGATATAGCCCGGCGCAATGGCATTCACGCGGATGCCCTTGGGCGCGTATTCAATGCCCAGGGCACGGGTCAGCCCGAGCAGCCCGTGCTTGGCCACCGGATACGGGAAGCAACCGGGAATGATGTGGCTGGAGTGGGTGGAGGCGATGTTGATGATGTTGCCGATGCCCTGCTCGATCATGTGCGGCAACACAGTGCGGCAGCCGTACCAGGCGCCGTCGAGGTCGATGGCGAAGCAGCGGCGCCAGTCTTCGTCGGTCATTTCCAGTGGGTCACGGAACACGTTGACGCCGGCGCAGTTGACCAGCACGTCCACGCGACCAAAGCGTTCGATGGCCACGTCCACCAGGGCGCGCCATTGGTCCTTGGAGGTGATGTCGACGGGTTGCGCGTAGATCTCGGCGCCGCGTTCGCGCCAGTGGGCGGCAACTTGCTCGACCTTCTCGCCCTGGATATCACCGATCACCAGCCGCGCCTGCTGGGCCTGGAAGCAAGCCACGATGGCCTCGCCAATGCCCTGGGCAGCGCCGGTGATGACCACGACTTTGTGCTTCAGTCGCTCGCCGTAAGTCGGCTCGGGCACCGGAGGTAACGACAACGGTTGTGCCTGCATCGCTTCACCTGTTTTGTTTTTGGTAGTGAGTGCTGATGCGCAAGACTATAAACCCAGAAACCGGAACATCTCAATATATAAATTATCATCCCATATATTGAGCAAAATCATAAAAAAACCGGCTGTGATCGCCGGTCCTTTATGCGCGTTTAACCCTGGGCAAAATCCCTCAGGGCGTCGCCTTCCATGCGGTAGCGCACCCATTCTTCCTGGGGCTGGGCGCCGATGGATTTGTAGAACGCGATGGCCGGTTCGTTCCAGTCCAGCACGCTCCACTCGAAACGCCCGCAACCGTTGTCACAGGCGATTTTCGCCAGGTGGCGCAGCAGTTTCTTGCCCGCCCCGCCGCCGCGCTGCTCCGGGTTGATGTACAGGTCTTCGAGGTACAGGCAGTTGCTGCCGAGCCAGGTGGAATAGCTGAAGAAGAACACCGCAAAACCGATCGGCAACCCGTCCCGCAGGCAGATCAGGCCGTGGGCCGTGGCGCCTTCGCTGAACAGGCTGCGCTCGATGTCCACCACGCTGGCGATCACCTCGTGGCGAGCTTTTTCGTAGTCGGCAAGCTCGGTGATGAAGGCCAGGATTTGCGCAGCATCGCTGGGCAAGGCGGGGCGAATCTCGATGGTCATGGACTGGCCTTGTCAGGAAAAGAAAGCACACATACTAAGGCGGTTTAATGACCGATTGCAGTGCAATTTCATTCGCGACTAACCTGCAGGCTATCGACCGTTGAGAATCCCCATGCCCTTCACGCCACTGACCGACCTCGCCGCGACTTTATTGCCCTACGCCCTTGAGCCTTCGGAAGATGGCGCCCACGACCTGTCCCACTTGCAACGCGTGTGGCACAACGTGCGGTCGATCCAGGCCGAGGAAGGCGGCGAACTTGAAGTGCTGCTGGCGGCGGTGCTGCTGCATGACTGCGTGGCGGTGGAGAAGAATTCGCCGTTGCGGTCCAAGGCATCGAAACTGGCGGCGGACAAGGCCGGGGAGATTTTGCAGGGATTGAAGTGGCAGCCCGGGACGATTGCTGCGGTGACCCACGCCATCGAGACTCACAGCTTTTCGGCGGGCCTGACGCCGCTGACCCTTGAGGCGAAGATTGTGCAGGACGCCGACCGTCTGGATTCCCTCGGCATGATCGGCGTGGCCCGCACGTTTTATATCGCCGGGCGCATGGGCAGCGGGCTGTATGACCCGGCAGACCCAACGGCAAGGCACCGCGAGTACGACGACAAGCGCTTTTGCCTCGACCATTTCCAGACCAAGCTTCTGCACCTGGCGGACGGGTTTCAGACCCCGACCGGGCAACGCCTGGCGCGGGTTCGGCATGAGCGTCTGAAGGGATTCATGGACCTGTTTATCGAGGAAATCGGCACACCCTGAAAGCGCCGTTACTCCGCTGCGGGCTAATGCAAAAACCGCTAACCACAGAACAAACCCGCAAGCCGTGCATGGTAAAAAGTTGGGCATAAATCCAACAAACTCCAGGCACCTTCATGCACTCCTCACCTGCGGTCGGCGGAAAACTGTTCGGCCTTTTCTGCCTCGCCAGCTACTTGCTTTCCCTGTCCTACGGCTCGACGTTTTTGCTGTCGCTGCTGATCCATTCCCGCGGTGGTAACGAACACGACGCCGGCAGCGTGATCTCCATGGCAATGCTCAGCACCTTTGTGGCGGTGTTGGTTTCCGGGCATCTGGCTGACCTGTTGGGGGCGGCCAGGTCGATCGCCCTGCTCGGTGTGCTGCTGGTGGTGGCGTGCCTGGGCTTTGCGCTGGCGCCGGGGTTTGGCGAAGGGATGATGTTCTTTGGCTTGTCGCTGGGGTTGGGCTGGGGCGTGTTCTACACACTCGGGCCGATCATCGTGGCGATGCTGGTGGAGCCGGCGCAGCGTGCCAAATATTTCGCCCTGCTCTCGGGCAGCATGATGACCGGGATCGGCTCCGGGCCGCTGCTGGGTCGGGCGGCCAGTGCCCTGGATTTTTCCCTGACGGCAGCGTTCCACATCGCAGCGCTGGCGAGCCTGGTCGGTGTGGTAATTTTCTGGCGGCTGGGTGCTGCACTCAGTCAGCACACCGCGCCGGTGTCGAAGATTTCCTGGTCGGCCACGCGCAAGGTGCTGTCGTCGAGGGCGGTGTTCGCGATCATCATGGTGGGCCTCGGCGGGTGCGTGTTTGGCGGGCTGTCGAGTTTCCAGACGAGCTACGCGGCGGTGCACGGGCTGGACTATTCGCTGTTCTTTCTGGGCTTTATGAGCGCGGCGATTACCAGCCGCCTGTTGATCGCCAGCTTCGTGGTCAAGCGTGATCCGTATTGGGCGGCCTGTGTGTTGTCCGGGTTGATGCTGGTGTCGATTTTCCTGTTCGGGTTCAAGGTCAGTAGCAGCTTCAGCTACCTACTGGCGGCGGTCACCCTGGGCGTGGGTTATGGCCTGACGTATTCGGTGATCAACGGCCTGGCCGCCAACGAGGCACCGGCGGGCACCACGTCCCAGGCGTTGCTGCTGTTCAGCCTGGCGTACTTTATCGGGGTGTTCGGCTTCCCGTTGCTGGCGGGCAAAGTCATCGTCGAATACGGCATGCCGACCCTGTTGATGAGCGTGCTGGCCGTGGCGTTGCTCAACTGGCTGATCACGGTGGCGCGATTGATCTGGCGGCGAGTCGCGTCACACAAAATCTTACAAGCGACGTAACACCGTTCGTCGGTATCGAGGCACGAATCGCAAACAGGGGCGGACCAATATCAGGTAAGGACATTAATCATATGGAGACACCATCATGACGACTTCCAAATTTGCCGCCCTCGCCCTCACCGGTTTGCTGTCTGCCGTTTCGCTGAGCAGCTTTGCCGCCACCACAGGCTCCAGCACCGGCCCCACCGACCCTGTCGGCAGCCCGCCCAACCCGGCGACCCAGGAGTCGAAAGACTCGATGGGCACCGGCATGGACACCAACGGCGGCGCCATCATCGACAACAGCAAAGACCCGCGCACCCAGGGCGACGACACCAACCGCAACAGCGGTGCGGTGCCAAACGGCAAAATGGGCCCGGGTGCCACTTCGCCCTCGATCAACAAGGGTGACGACTCCAACATCCCCGGCGCGCCAAAACAGCCAGCGCCTTAACGCGCGGCACAGACGAACACCCAACCATTTCCCAGTGAAGAGGTATGCATGAACGTCGATCACAACCTTGAAAAAGAAGTCCTTACCCGCCTGCTCCATGCCCACCCGAGTGGGCTGGGCAAGGAAGTGCTGGACAACTACCGGGGTGAAAAAGTGGTGGCCAGCGCCCTGGCCACCTTGCAGGACCGCGGCTGGATCAAGGAAGGCCATGTGACCTGCAACGATGCCGGTGAACACGCGCTGAACCTGCCGATCAAGCTCACCGCGTCCGGCGTGGAAGCGGCTCGCAAGCTGGAAAGCGAAGCGGGCCAATAGCGGTGTCAGCGGTGAGCGGCGGCCAATAGCATCATCGGTCGTTCCAGCTCTTCGGCCAGTGCCGGGCGGGCCTTCAGGTCCGCCTCGCTCGGGCCCCACTCGTCGACATGGCTCAAGGTAAAACCCGCCTCGATCAACAGCGTCAGCAATGTGCCCAACGTGCGGTGCTGCTTGATCACGCCCTCCGCCAACCAGTTGGTGACCCGCGGCCCCTCCAGTTGATAGCTGTCCACCGGCCAGCTCTTGCGCCCTTGCTCATCATTCAGCCAGCCCGGTTGCCGGGGCGCCATGAAGATCGGGTGCTCGATGGAAAACACTAACCGCCCGCCTGGCACCAACGCCTGATGGATGCGCGCGAACAGGCCTTTCAGATCGACGATGTAATGGAAAGCCAGCGAGCTGTAGGCCAGGTCGAAGGTAGCGGCAGGAAGGTCAAGGTGTTCAATGTCGGCGATGGCGTAGGTGATGGCCGACGAGGATGTCATCTCTTTCGCCCGCGTCAGCATCTTGTGCGAGACATCCAGCCCCAGCACCTGCTCGGCGCCCTGCTCCTGGGCCCAGCGGCTGAACCAGCCGTAGCCGCAACCCAGGTCCACCACTTTCAACCCCGACATGGGCGGCAGCATCGCCTGCAACGCGGGCCACTCCGGGGCGCCGGCGAGGCCTTCCACAGAGCGGCCCATTTTGCTGTAGCCCTCGAAGAAAACCTCGGTGTCGTAGATGTTCTGGGTCATGACGCTGCTCCGTGCTGAATGGCGACCATTCTGCCGAATCAGCCCGCGCTCAACAACGCATCCACTTCTACCGTACCCGGTGAGGTCGCCGGGCCCCAGCGCGTGACGGCGAGTGCCGCCGCCGCATTCGCGCGACGCGCGGCCACCGCCGGCGCCAGGCCATTGGCCAGGCCTGCGACAAACACCCCGGCGTGGGCGTCGCCGGCGCCGTTGCTGTCCACCGCCTTGACCTTGAACCCCGGCACATGCTCGGCCTTGCCGTTACGGCTGACCCAGCAGCCATTCGGCCCGTCGCGTACCACCAGCAAAGTGTCAGCGGGCAGGTGCTCGTTGAGCTTGAGCAATGCGCCTGCAAGATCGCCGGCGCCGGTGAATGCCAGCGCTTCCGGGCCGTTGCTGGTCCAGATGTCGATGCGCGGCAACAAAGCGACCATCAAAGCCGAGTCCGGCGCCTTGACCAGCGGACCCGGATCGAACACCACCGTGATCTGGCGCGGCAATGCCAATAGCCAATCGAGCAACGCGTGGGCCTTGCCCTCCAGCAGCAAGCTGTAGCCGCTGACGTACACATAGTCGTCGGCGTGGGGCACGGCATTCGCCAGGTCTTGCGCCAGCAAGTCACCTTCGGCGCCGATATGGGAAATGAAGGTGCGCTCGGTGGTGGCTTCGGTCAGGGACACGCACAGGCCGGTGTCCTTGTCGTCGCTGGCGGCCAGGGCCATTTCAATGCCCTCGGCCTGCATCGCCGCGCGCGCCAGGTCGCCGAAGCGACCGGTGCCATGGCGGCCCAGATAGACCACCGGCAAGCCGTTGCGCCGGGCGGCGGCCATCACGTTGAAGCCGCCGCCGGCTTCGAAGCTGGCGGAATTGGCCAATACATCGCCGCCAGTGGCGGGCAACGTGTCGAGGGACATGACCAGGTCAACGATGACCTGGCCGCTGTGCAGCAATCTAGACATTAGCGCTCTCTACCAAAGCCGGGCGACGATCAGCCGCGCCACCCAGTACCGCATAAATCCCGCCGGCCACCAGGAAGGTGACGATCCAGCCCAGGCCGTTGTGGCCCAGCCACGAATCGGACAGCGGCCCGGCGAACCAGATGTTCTCGGCCGTGGTGCCGATGGTGGTGAAGCTGAAGCCCAGCACAATCGCAATCGCCCAGGCGCCAAATGCGCGCCACTCAACCCCGCCGCGGTACCAGTAGGCACTGCTTGGCGTCACGTCGAGCAGGTCTTTGGGGCTGTAGTAGTGGCGATGAATCAGGTCGACCACAAAGATCCCGACCCAGGCGGTGATCGGTACGGCCAGCAACGAGATGAACGTGATGAACGGGCCGTAGAAGCTGTCGGCGATCAGCATGAAGTAGATCGAGCCGGCGAAGATCGCGACGATGTCGACGATCACCGCGTGCACACGCTTGACCTTCAAACCGAGGGTCAAGGTGGTGAGACCGGCCGAGTACACCGACAGGTTATTCGACAGCAGCAGCCCGCCAAACGCGGTGATCAGGTACGGCACCGCCATCCAGGTCGGCAGCATGTCGCGGATCGCGATGATCGGGTCGGTGGCCGACGCCAGGTCGTTGTTGCCCACCGACAGCAGGCCGCCGAGGGTGATCAACAGCACCAGCGGAATCCCCGCACCAAAGGCCGCCGACGCCACCAGGCGCACGGCCTTGACGCTGCGATGCTGGTAGCGCGACATATCCGCGCCGGCGTTGGCCCAGCCGATACCGGTACCGGCCGCCATGGTGCCGATGCCGATGATCATCGCGCTCATCGGTGCAGGCGTGGCGTTGAACACCGCACTCCAGTCGATGGTGGCGCAAAGGAAACCGCCCACCAGGATATTCAGTGCGCCGAACACGTAGGTGGCCCACTTCTGGATCACCAGCAAGGTGGCATGGCCCAGGCCGGAGACGGCCAGGGTCAGCAGCACGAATAGGCCGATGAACAGCAGGGTCAGTACCGGTGCACTTTTGGCCGCAACCGGCGAGTTGAACAGGATCGAGCACAACGACAGCAGCACGAATGCGGCGGTGGTGGTGTTGACGGTTTCCCAGCCCAGGCGTGACATCAGCGACACCAGCGTAGGGCCGATATTGCCGCGTACGCCGAAGATCGCCCGGGACAGGGTCAGGCTAGGCGCACGGCCACGACGGCCGGCGATGGAGATGATGCCCACCACCGCAAACGAACCGGCGGCGCCGAGGATCGCGACGATGATCGCCTGCCAGATCGCCAGGCCGCGAAACGCCACGAGGGTCGCGCCCAGGGGCAAACCGAGAATGCTGATGTTGGCCGCAAACCAGACCCAGAAGAGTTGCAGCGGATGGCCGTTGCACTCGCCTTCCGGGACCGGCTCGATGCCGCGTGTTTCCAATTGCCCGGCGCTTTGGCCGGAAGAGGACGTACTCATGGTGGGGTGCTCCTGATGCCTGTTTTTTTGTGGTTGTGGCAGGTTGGCAAGTTGAATCTGTGTTCCGGTCTTCCTGACTCGACTGGATCAATGTGGGAGCGGCGGTGCTCAGCGCAATGCGAGCAGCCCCTGAACCAGCGGCTCCAGGTCCAGGCCATTCACCTGTTTGACCTGCTCGATCATCGCCTCAGGCCAGCACTGCATCCCCAGGCACGCGCCGAGCATCGCGCCGAGAATCGCAGCGATGGTGTCGGTGTCGCCACCCAGGCTGGCGGCCATGCACAGGGCCTCGAAGGCGTTCACTTCACCCACCGCGACTTGCTGCGCGAGGGCAAACGACACCACCACCGATTCCTGGGATGCGACGGAGGTGCCGATCAATTCGTAGAGCAGGTCGGTAAACAGGGCCTTGTCGCCGCTGTCGACGCTCAAGGTGCGGGCCCAACTGATGCGGGTGGCGATGCGCCCGCCGGCAATCCAGTGGCCATGGCTTTCAGCCTGCTGGGCGATCTGGGTGCCAATGTGCAGCGCTTCGCCCAGATCGACACCGTTGATCCCGGCAGACACCACCGCCGCCACCGCCGCGGCGCTGGAAATGCCCAGGTTGGTGTTGTGGGTGACCTGGCACGCCTGGATCACCGCCTGGATGAACTGCGCCGGGTCGTTGACGTCGGCCGCGATGCCCACCGGGGTGATGCGCATCGCGGCGCCGTTGGTGGTGCCGTAGCGCCCGGATTCTTCCGGCGTGTGGCCGGCCAGGATCATGTCGATCGCGCGTTTGGTCGACGGGCCCAGCAAATCCTGGGAGCCCTTGGCGCGCATCATCGCTTCCCAGTCGATCAGGCGCTGAGCGAGTTCGGTGGGTTCAATCTTGCCCTGCCCGTCGACCAGCAACTGGCCGACCAGGATCGCCTGTTCGGTGTCATCGGTGATCGAGCCCTTGGGCATGTTCGGCGCGATCGGCTGATCGGCGTCGGCATCTTCCAGGGCAGTGATCGCGCCGAAACGCGCCTTGACCTGCTCGCGGCTCAGGGACTGGGTGGGCATGCCCAATGCATCGCCCAGGGCCAGGCCGTAGAAGGCGCCGAGGGCACGGGTAGTGGCGGTCATGTCGGTGTTCCAAATTGAAGGTGCAGGCGGAAATGCAGAGGATCGAGCAGGCTTTCGACGGATTCCATGAACCGGTCCTGCCGATCGTAGGTGGTGCGCAGGGCCTTGAGAAACACCGTGCCCACCGGGCGGCCCAGCAATTGGGCGTCTTCCTCGGTCAACGGCTCGGCACCGATCCATTGGCTGCCGGTGGCGCCGACGAAGCCGTAAGCCGCCAGGGTGATGGTCAGGGAGTTATCGATCAGGCCGACGTGCGGCAGGCTTTCCAGGCCACCGGAGGCCGGCATCAGCGAGCGCTCCAGGGACACGAACGTGCCGTCGGCGGCGCGACGGCGGCGGTCGAGGGCGATGAATTGGTCAGTGCCGTGGCTGCTGAGCAGGTCTGGCCGGGTGACCGCTTCCAGGCGCAGGATTTCGGAGGTCACCACCGCACCAGTGTCAGCCAGGGCCTGGGCCCAGCCGCTGCGCTGGTCCAGCACCATGCCGTCGAAGGTGACGATGGAGCCGACGCCGCTTTGGGTGGCGATGTAGCTGCGGCGCTTGAGTTCGGCCAGGGCTTCACGCAGGGTGCCACGGCTGACGGAAAACTCTTCGGCCAACTGGTGCTCACCCGGCAGCAGGACACCGTCGGCCATCACTCCACCCTCAATCCGGCGGATCAGCTCGTCGACGACGCGTTTTTTCTTATCAAATCGGACATGTCTAATCATGTACAAATTGATAACCGAAAGCGCCCGGCTACAGCAAGCGAATTATTTCAGGAGAAGGGAAAATTCAGCCTCAGGGTTCCAGGCCGATGGGGAAAAATACCCCGCCGCTCCAGACGCCAAGCCAGTTCTTACCGTTGATCGGACGGGTCACCGCCAGCTCCACCAACTGATAGAACGCGTTGCGGTGAACCAGGGCTTCGAGGTTGGTGCGCACCCGCAGGTACGGCGAGGGTTCCTGGGTGTGCGGGTCTATCACCACTCGCAGCGGATGCTCGATACCGGCCTCGACCTGTTCATCCACGTTGGTGGTAAAGCGCAGGACCTGGCTTTCGCCCTGCCCTTCGACTTCCAGGGTGACGGCGACGAAGGGCGCATCATCGACCTTGATCCCGACCTTTTCCACCGGCGTGATCAGGAAATAATCATCGCCATCGCGGCGGATGATATTGGAGAACAGCTTGACCATCGGCTTGCGGCCAATCGGCGTGCCCATGTAGAACCAGGTGCCATCGCGGGCGATGCGCATGTCGATATCGCCGCAAAACGCCGGGTTCCACAGATGCACCGGCGCGGGCCCCTTGCCCTTGGGCAATTGCGCCAACAACTCATTGGCCTTGGCCGAATCGGTCATGCGGTACTCCTTGTGTCTTACTGATCGCTCATGCCCAACAGGCTGCGCGCGTAGTGCGCCAGGGGCTTGCCGATCAGATCTTCAGGCTTGTTGTCGTGGAACGTCAGTAAACCGCCACGACTGCGAATCCGCACAGTATCAATCAAATACTGGGTGCTGGTCTCGATCAACATGACCTGGATGGTCCCGGTGTCGATACCCAGGCGATCCACCGCCTCCTGGTCAGACCATTCATCGGCGTTGCCGATACGGTCATCCGCCTGGGCGAAACGGCAGTACAGCAGATAATGCGCGCCGGCCGCGCGGGCTTCCGACATCGCCTGTTCCAGGCCTTCGGGCTTGCGGGCGCGGCGGACCATCGGGAAATATTCGACAAACCCGTTGAACGCTTCCTCGGCCACCACGTTAGGCCGCGGATACGCGCTGCCCGGCGGGGTAAATGCGCCCTGGGCGATGAAGACGAAGGAGTCCGGTTGTATGCGAACCGAATTGACGCGGCGGGTATCGCTGTGGTCCAGCAGGCCGGCATCGCTCATCTGATAGCGCGTGCCTTCGGCCATATCACTGACGGTCATGCAGCCACCCAGCGCGAGTGACGCCAGCACCAAAACCAGACTACGCATCCTAATTCTCCAGAAGCCGGTGACGGAAAACCGGCGAATGGGCACGAGATGCAGATTTTGCGCCAGCTTGCGGGACTAGCCGCCGATGATCTTCATGATGGTGGCGCCGCCGGAGAATGCCACTTCCTGCTTGTCGCCCAGGGCTTTGACCAGCAAGCGCTGCAAGGCCGGCAGGGCCTGGTGGCGGGGTTTGTCCAGCAGGTCGCCGACATAGTGGCGGTTGCTCGACGACAGGCAGCCATGCAACCAGCCGGTGGACGACAGGCGCAAGCGCGAGCAGGTCCGGCAGAACGGCACGCTTTCATTGGCAATGACGCCAAAGAAACCCTTGCCAGGCACTTCGTAGCGAACCGCAGTGGCGTCCACCGGGGCATTGGCTTGCAGGTATTCATGATGCTCGCCGATCAGGCTGAGCAATTGCTGGAGGCTGACGAACTGCTGCAGGAACGCGTTGGAATCGGTGGCCAGGTGGCCCATGCGCATCAATTCGATAAAGCGCAGCTCGTAACCACGCTCCAGGCAATAGTCGAGCAGCGGCATCACCTGGTCGAGGTTCTGGCCGCGCAACGGCACCATATTGACCTTGATCTTGATGCCGGCGGCGCTGGCCTGGTCCATGCCATCAAGCACGGTGGCCAGGTCGCCACCCCGGGCGATGCTGCGGAAGGCGTCGGCGTCCAGGGTGTCGAGGGACACGTTGATGCGGCGAATCCCGGCGTCCACCAGCAGCGGCAATTTGCGCGCCAGCAACTGGCCGTTGGTGGTCAGGCTGATGTCACTCAGGCCCATCTGCCCCACCGCGCCCATGAAGGCTTCCAGCTTGGGGCTGACCAGTGGCTCGCCACCAGTAATGCGCAGGCGCTCGATGCCCGCGGCCTCGATCAGGTACTCGACGCCACGCGCCATCGCCTCAGCCGAGAGTTCATCCTGCGCAGCCACCAACCGCTTGCCGTTGGGCACGCAGTAGGTACAGGCGTAATTGCAGGCTGAGGTCAGGCTGATCCGCAAATTGCGGAATCGCCTGCCTTGACGATCAACGATCATGAACCACTCCGGCAGAGGATAATTTGGGGGCGCGCTAAAACCTGACTGAAAAATCAAGTTTTAGCAAGAGTCCTTGCCTGAGTATATTCCTGGGTTACTGCGCAAGGCAGTAAATCATTGGGCAGCTGGGGTTTCGGCGTTCGGCAGATCGGTGCTGTGCTTGCGCTTGTTGCCCATGCGCACGCCGATGTCCATCAGGAACTGGAAGAAACCTTCCTGGTCTTCCAGCACATTGCTCCAGAACGGCGAGTGATACAGCGCCACGGCGCCGTGCACCAACGCCCAGGCGGCGCAGTAGTGGAAATACGGCGGCACGTCTTCGAGCTTGCCTTCGCTGATGCGGCCCTTGATCAGCAGGGTCAGGCGTTCGAAGTTCGAGGCACGGATCTTGTGCAACTCCTCGACCATTTCCGGTACCTGATGGCCCTTGACCACTTTTTCTTCCAGGCGATCAAACAGGCGGTAGCGCTGCGGGTCACGCATGCGGAACTCGAAGTAGGCGCGGGACAGCGCCTCCTTGTCCTTGTCGACATCGGCCGAATGCAGCAGCTCGTTCAGGTCGCGCTCGTAGTCGAGCATCAGGCGCAGGTAGATCTCGGCCTTGGACTTGAAGTGCTTGTAGATGGTGCCTTTGCCGATACCCACGGCATCCGCAATCATCTCGACGGTGACGCTGTCTTCACCCTGATCGAGGAACAGCTTGAGTGCGGTGTCGAGAATTTCCTGCTCGCGGCGGCGAAACTCACGGACCTTGCGGGGTTCTTTGTGCATAAGAAAAAGGTCTGCAGAGGTGGATATTGGGAGGGTGGTGTGCCCCAAGCCGTGCTTGTGGGAACGTTTTACCCGGTGCGCGGGATTATCCCGACTGAACGGTCGCTGGGCAACGCCTATATGAACAACCTTTGCACTTAACTTACAGCATGCCAACGAACAAGCCGATTTGAGTCAGAAATAAAACAGCCCGCTGCCGCCTGTGCATCGCAATCAATGAGAACTCAACCGAAGCGGGCGTATTCCAAATCTGTTTAAAAAACGATCAGATGTGGCTGGACTGAATCGGATACTGATCAATACTTGAAATGTCGGCGTGGCATCTCCCCCAAGTGACGCGTCGACCTGGGTACCGACGGACTGCGTGCCCTTGTTTTACTCCTAATGGTCTTAGCCCGGATTCACCCCCCAGAACCCGGGTTTTTTTTGCCTGCGATTTAGTGACCGACGTGGGCCAGCGGGAACAGGCGCTTGAAGTTTTCGGTGGTCTGTTCGGCAAAACGCTCGTAAGACTCGCCCCGCAGCATCGCCAGGTAATCCGCCACATCCCGCACGTATTCCGGCAGGTTGGGCTTGCCGCGATGGGGAATCGGCGCCAGGTACGGCGAATCGGTTTCCACCAGCAGGCGGTCTGCCGGCACTTGGCGCGCCACATCGCGCAGGGCGTCGGCATTGCGGAAGGTGACGATGCCCGACAGCGAAATGTAGAACCCCAGGTCGAGCGCGGCCTTGGCCATGTCCCAGTCTTCGGTGAAGCAGTGCAGTACACCGGCTTGGGGCAACGCAGCTTCGCGCAACAGGGTCAGGGTGTCGGCACGGGCACCACGGGTGTGGACGATCACCGGCTTGCCGGTTTGCTGTGCCGCTTGCAGGTGCAGGCGGAACGACGCCTGCTGCAACTCGGCGGCTTCCGGTTCGTAGTGGTAATCCAGGCCGGTCTCGCCGATGGCCACCACGCGCGGGTGATTGAGCTCGCCAAGCAGCCAGTCGAGGGCCGGGGCTTCGCCGGGCTTCAGGTCCAGCGGATGAATGCCCACCGAGCAGTCGACGTCGGCATAACGATCGGCCAGGGCTTTGACGTCGGCGGCGTTTTCGGCGCTGACGCCGATGCACAGGAAATGCCCTACGCCGCGCTGGCGCGCTGCTTCGAGGGCGGCATCAAGGGAGCCACCGTGCTGGGCCAGGTCGAGGCGATCAAGGTGGCAATGGGAATCTACGAGCATAGAGGTCTACAACTTGAGTCACGGGAAGTGTCTGGCCAACGATACACCCGTCGGCCACTGAAATTAACGCCGGCCGAGCAAGCCGACCCACTGCACCAGCAAGGCCTCAAGCAACAGCACACGGTTGAGGTTGGCCTTGCCCAGTACTTTCTGGCGTTGGGCGAGGATCCAGTCCTGAATGTTCATGACCTTGTCCTGGGCACTCTTCTGCGCCAGGTATTGCACCACCTTGCGCATGTCCGGAAGGCCCAGGCCGCTTTCGTCCTGGGTCAGTTGGTAGCGCAGGACCAAGCTCGACCAGTCGCAGAACCAGTCGAACAGCAGCAGCAAGGGAATGTCTTTCCAGGCGGTTTCGGCCAGTTGCGTGGCCGACACTTCCTGCTTGAGCAGTTTCTTCACGCCGTCCACCACCAGCGCACGCTGTTCCCGCACGCCCTGGGCATGGAGCTTAACGGCGGCCAGGGGCGAACCGGCGGCCAGGGTCAACAGCTCGACGCGCTCGGCCTCGCCGCACTCCGGCAACGCCTGGGCCAGCCACTGCAGGCTCATGGCTTCGCTCGGCAACGGGCAAGCCTGTTGCACGCAGCGGCTGCGGATAGTCGGCAGCAGGCGGCTGGACTGGTGGCTTACCAACAGCAGCACGGTATCGCCGGACGGTTCTTCGAGGCTCTTGAGCAAGGCGTTGGCGGCGTTGATGTTCATCGACTCCACCGGCTCGATGAGTACCACCTTGCGCCCACCCATCTGCGCGGTCTGCACCACGAAGCTGACCAGATCACGCACCTGGTCGACCTTGATCGCCTTGTCGGCTTCTTCGGGTTCCAGCAGGTAGTTGTCCGGGTGGCTGCCGGCCTTCAGCAGCATGCAGGATTTACATTCGCCGCAAGCCTCCAGGCCGTTGGGCCGCTGGCACAACAAGCTGGCCATCAACCGCTCCGCCAAGGCGCGCTTGCCGATGCCCGCCGGGCCGTGAAGCAAGTAGGCATGGGCGTGCTGGGCACGGCCCGCCAGTTGCTGCCAGAGACTGTCCTGCCACGGGTAGGCTTCAGCCACGGACACGCTCCACGAGTTTCGGCAACAGGGTGTCAATCGCCTGTTGTACGTGAGTCAGGGGCTGCGCGGCGTCCAGCAGGTAATAACGGGCGGGGTCGGCTTCGGCGCGCTTGAGAAACGCACCGCGCACGGCCTCAAAAAACACTCGGGTTTCAAGCTCGAAACGATCCAGGCGACCACGGGCCGTGGCGCGGGCCATGCCGACTTCCACCGGCAGATCGAACACCAGGGTCAGGTCGGGCCGCAGATCGCCCTGGACGAAGGTTTCCAGCGTCGCAATGCGCTCAAGGGATAAGCCACGACCGCCGCCTTGATAGGCGTAGGTGGAGTCGGTAAACCGGTCACAAATCACCACGGCGCCACGGGCCAGGGCCGGGCGAATGACTTCGGCCAGGTGCTGGGCGCGGGCGGCGAATACCAGCAGCAGCTCGGTGTCGGGATTCATCTGTTCGTCGCCCGGGGTCAACAGCACTTCACGGATACGCTCGGCCAGGGGCGTGCCGCCGGGCTCACGGGTCAGCAGCACCTCGATACCTTCGGCGCGCAGGCGCTCGGCCAGGTATTCACGGTTGGTGCTTTTGCCGGCGCCTTCCGGGCCTTCCAGGGTAATAAACAAGCCAGTCACAGGCAGTCCTTAGTCAGAGTCATTGCGGGCTTTGCGGTGCTGCGTCGTCAGGGGCTGGAGTTGGCTCGGCGGGCGTATCCACCGGCGCGTCCCCAGGTTTTGCCGCCGGCGCGGGCGCCGGGCTGGAACGGTAGTCAGCGCGGCGCTTCATCTGGAACTCACGCACCGCAGCGTTATGCGCATCCAGGTTGTCCGAGAAAATATGGCTGCCGTCGCCACGGGCGACAAAATACAGGCTGCTGCCCGCCACCGGGTTCAGCGCGGCATGGATCGCCTCACGCCCGACCATGGCAATCGGCGTCGGCGGCAGGCCGGCGATCACGTAGGTGTTGTAGGGTGTGGCTTCCTTGAGATGGGCACGGGTCAGCTTGCCGGTGTAACGCTCGCCGAGGCCGTAGATCACGGTCGGGTCGGTTTGCAGCAGCATGCCGATCTGCATGCGCCGTACAAAAACCCCGGCAATCTGGCCGCGCTCTTCCGGCACGCCGGTTTCTTTCTCCACCAGCGAGGCCATGATCAGCGCTTGATAGGGCTCGGTGTACGGCGCGTCGGCCGCACGCTTGCTCCACTCCTGGGCGAGGACATCGTCCAGACGGTTGTAGGATTTTTTCAGTAACTCGACGTCGCTCATGCCGCGCACGAAGCGGTAGGTGTCCGGGAAGAAGCGGCCTTCGGGGAACACACCGGGGTGGCCAAGTTTTTCCATGACTTCGCTGTCAGTCAGGCCCGACAGGGTTTGCTCGATCTTTTCATGTTTGGCCAAGGCTGCACGCACTTGGCGGAAGTTCCAGCCCTCCACCAGCGTGATGCTGTACTGCACCACTTCGCCACGCTGCCACAGGCCGATCAAGCCTTCGGCGGTGAGGCCCGGGGTCATGCGATATTCACCGCTGTGCAGCGGCTGGCCGTCGAGATTGAAGCGCCAGTAGAGACGCAACCAGAACGCATCCTTGAGCACGCCGTCATTTTCCAGGCGATTGAAGGTGCCGGTGGGCGTCGCGCCGGCCGGTACGTCCAGCAATTGCTCCTGGGTCAGATTCAAGGGCTGCTCAAGGGCCGAGTTGAGCTTCCAGGCCGAAGCGCCCAGCAGCAAACCCGCCAGGACCAGACCGATCTCCAGCAGCAATACAAATTTACGTCTCAAATCAAATATCCAATAGTGCGCGAACAATGCCCTGCAGTTTACGGGTGAGCGGCCCAACCGGCCAGCTCATCGCAGCACATCCGCGCACCGGCCAAATGCCATATACGCTGTTGCACACAAACACTTCGTCGGCCTGTTGCAACTGTTCAACGCTGATGTCGGCCACGCTCGTGGGGATGCCCAACACCTGCGCCTGGGCCAACACCTCGGCCCGCATGACGCCGGCGACACCGCAGCGATTCAGATCAGCGGTCAGCAACACGCCGTCACGCACCAGAAACAGGTTGCTGAAGACGCCTTCGACGACTCGACCGGACATATCCAGCATCAAACCTTCGGCGTGATCGGCGTCCTGCCACTCGTTGCGGGCGAACACCTGTTCCAGGCGATTGAGGTGCTTGAGGCCGGCGAGCAAGGGCTGCTCGGACAAACGGGTGGTACACGCAAACAGGCGAATGCCTGAAGCTGCATGTTCCGGGGGATAAGTGGCAGGCGGGCTGCCTTGCAGAATGCGCCGCGCGAGAGCGCCAGCGCTGATGCCATAACCGCGCTGGCTGTCGCCACGGGTCAGGATCAACTTGAGTACACCGTCACCGAGGGCGGCGGCATAGGCCAGCAATTCGCTGCGAATCAACGGCTGATCCGCAACAATCGCCAACCGCCTGCAACCCTCTTCAAGGCGCTGCAGGTGGCGGTCGAGCAGCACGGGCTGCCCGGCCTTGACGGCAATGGTCTCGAACAGCCCGTCACCGTATGCCAGGCCACGGTCTTTCAGGGGCACTGCGCCCGCCGGCTGACCGTCGACCCAGCTTTCCATCACTCGGCGAACCGGCGGAACACCAGGGAACCGTTGGTGCCACCAAAACCGAACGAGTTGGACAACACCACGTCGATCGGCATCTTCTGCGCTTCGTGAGGCACGAAGTTCAGGTCGCAGCCTGCATCCGGCTCATCGAGGTTGATGGTCGGCGGAGCGACCTGATCCTTGATGGCCAGCACACTGAAGATCGCCTCGACCGCGCCCGCCGCACCCAACAGGTGGCCGGTCATGGACTTGGTGGAGCTGACCGCCAGCTTGTAGGCGTGCTCTCCGAACACCGACTTGATGGCCTCGGCTTCCGCCAGATCACCTGTCGGCGTAGAGGTGCCGTGGGCGTTGATGTACTGCACCTGGTCGATGTTGACCTTGGCATCACGCAACGCGTTGGTGATGCAGCGTGCAGCACCTGCACCGTCAGACGGTGGCGAAGTCATGTGGTACGCATCACCGCTCATGCCGAAGCCAATCAGCTCGGCGTAGATGGTAGCGCCACGGGCCTTCGCGTGTTCCAGCTCTTCGAGGACCAGTGCACCGGCGCCGTCAGCCAGCACAAAGCCATCACGGCCCTTGTCCCACGGACGACTGGCACGGGTCGGCTCGTCATTGCGGGTCGACAGTGCACGGGACGCGCCGAAGCCACCCATGCCCAGGCCACAGGCGGCCATCTCGGCGCCGCCGGCGATCATCACGTCGGCTTCGTCATAGGCGATATTGCGCGCCGCCATGCCGATGCAGTGAGTGCCCGTGGTGCACGCCGTGGAAATGGCGTAGTTAGGCCCCTGGGCACCCAAGTGGATGGACAGGAAACCGGAAATCATATTGATGATCGAGCCAGGCACGAAGAACGGTGAAATTCGACGGGGGCCGGAATCATGCAACGTGCGGCTGGTTTCTTCGATATTGGTCAGACCGCCAATACCCGAACCCATGGCCACGCCGATGCGCTCACGGTTGGCGTCGGTAACTTCCAGGCCGGCATTACGCACCGCCTGAAAACCGGCTGCCAGGCCGTATTGAATGAACAGGTCGAGTTTGCGGGACTCTTTGACCGAGAGATATTCCTCGACATTGAAGTCCTTTACCGAGCCGCCAAAACGGGTGGAATAGGCAGAAAGGTCCGTGTGTTCGATCAGACCAATACCACTGCGGCCAGCCAGAATGCCCTGCCAACTGCTCGGCACATCCGTACCCAGTGGCGACAACATACCCATACCGGTGACTACGACGCGTCTACGCGACACAGCACTCTCCTTTTTCTAATGACGACACTTTGCATCAGGCTTAAAGGAAAAAACCGCACGCCATAGGGCAGTGCGGTTTTTCCATCACAGCAAGCGACGATTACAAACTATTACGCCTGGTGGCTAGTAACGTAGTCGATAGCAGCTTGAACGGTAGTGATTTTTTCAGCTTCTTCGTCCGGGATTTCGGTCTCGAATTCCTCTTCCAGAGCCATCACCAGCTCAACGGTGTCAAGGGAGTCGGCACCCAGGTCTTCAACGAAGGAAGCAGTGTTGGTCACTTCTTCTTCTTTAACGCCCAGTTGCTCAGCAACGATTTTCTTGACGCGCTCTTCGATGGTGCTCATACCTTGTTTTCACTCCTAATGGACAAATTCAGGCAGCTGGCCAGTGGGTAAGTGTATAGAAAGGCTTTTCAGCTTTTCAACTGAAAGCTTCACCCTCGTACCCTATCGGCCATCTGCCTATAAATAGATTGCAGCTTTATAACGGATTTTAGACAGCTCGTATGACATTTTTTTGAAGCGATCCGTCACAATTTAACTCATGTACATCCCGCCGTTCACCGGGATTGTAGCCCCAGTCACGTATGCCGCACCGTCCGATGCCAGGAAAGCGACCACATTCGCGATCTCTTGAGCCTGGCCCAGACGGCCCAGCGGAATCTGCGTCAGCAACGCTTCACGCTGCGCTTCAGGCAGTTCGCGGGTCATATCGGTGTCGATGAACCCTGGGGCCACCGAGTTGACCGTAATCGACCGCGAGCCCACTTCACGCGCCAGTGCACGGCTGAAACCTTCCAGACCGGCCTTGGCGGCTGCGTAGTTTACTTGGCCTGCGTTGCCCATGGCACCCACTACGGAGCCAATATTGATAATTCGTCCCCAACGGGCCTTGGTCATGCCGCGCAAAACACCCTTGGACAGGCGAAACAGACTGTTCAGGTTGGTATCAACGACGTCATGCCACTCGTCGTCTTTCATGCGCATCATCAGGTTATCGCGGGTAATACCGGCGTTGTTCACCAGAATAGCCGGTGCACCGAATTGCGCCGTGATTTCAGCCAATACAGCCGCCACGGACTCATCGCTGGTCACGTTAAGCTCAAGACCGGTGCCCTGAACGCCGTTTTCCTTCAAGGTCGCGGCAATACGCTCAGCGCCAGCGGCGGAGGTGGCGGTACCGATGACAACAGCGCCCAGACGGCCCAGCTCCAGGGCGATCGCCTGGCCAATGCCACGGCTTGCGCCGGTAACCAGTGCAACTTTACCTTGCAGACTCATGCAGGCTTCTCCTAGGTTCGGAAATTATCAGGCCAGGGCTGCGCGAGCGGCAGCGAAGGCATCCGGGGTATTGAGGTTGGAAGTCGACACGCCTTCGGCGCAACGCTTGTTCAGGCCGGCCAGGACTTTGCCGGGGCCGCACTCTACCAATTGGGTGGCGCCGTTGGCAGCCAGGGTCTGCACCGACTCAACCCAGCGGACCGGCTTGTACAGTTGCTCCAGCAGGTCGCGCTTGAGGGTTTCCAGGTCGGGAGCCACGGCGGCACTCACGTTCTGCACCAACGGAATCTGTGGCGCCTGCCAGTTAATGGCGGCGACGGACTCGGCGAAACGCTCGGCAGCCGGGCGCATCAGCTCGCAGTGGGACGGCACGCTGACCGGCAGCGGCAATGCACGCTTGGCACCACGGGCCTTGCAGCCTTCGATGGCGCGCTCTACGGCGGCCTTGGCACCGGCGATCACCACCTGGCCAGGGGAGTTGAAGTTGACGGCGCTGACCACTTCGCCCTGGGCCGCTTCGGCACAGGCGGCGATCACGTCAGCATCTTCCAGGCCGAGGATGGCAGCCATGCCGCCCTGCCCGGCTGGAACCGCTTCCTGCATCAACTGGCCACGACGCTCCACCAGCTTGACCGCTTCACCGAGGGTCAGGCTGCCAGCGGCCACCAGGGCGCTGTATTCGCCCAGGCTATGACCGGCGACGTAGGCCGGACGCGCACCGCCTTCAGCCAGCCAGAGGCGCCACAGGGCGATGGAGGCGGTCAGGATGGCCGGTTGGGTCTTGTCGGTTTGGTTGAGCAGCTCTTCCGGCCCTTGCTGGGTCAGTGCCCACAGGTCGTAACCCAAGGCATCGGAAGCTTCCTTGAAAGTTTCCAGGACCAGCGGATGTTCCGCGCCCAGCTCGGCCAACATGCCGAGGGACTGCGAACCCTGCCCTGGAAAGACGAATGCGAGGGATGTAGACATGTAACAAGCCCCTAATGATCTGGTCGTCGGAAATTGGCGCCCCACATGTGGGAGCGCGAGAAACTGACAGATTGGATGGTCAATTGAACTGGCCGGTCACATTTAAGCATTTCCGGCCCGATTCGCCTAAGGCAACAGATCCTCAAGGCGGCCATGCAAGCGTTGCGGCAGGTTTTCCTGGATCTCGATCAAGGCCCGCTGGATGGCACTTTGAAAACCCTGCACCCCCGCCGAACCGTGGCTTTTGACCACGATGCCCTGCAAACCCAGGAAACTCGCGCCATTATGCCGCGCCGGTGCCAGGTCAGCCTGCAAGCGCCGCATCAAGGGCAGCGCCAGGGCGCCCACCAGGCGTGAAGCAAGGTTGCGTTTGAACAAGGCCTCGATGCGCCCGGCGATCATCGTCGCCAGGCCCTCGCTGGACTTGAGCAGGATATTGCCGACAAAACCGTCGCACACCACCACATCCGCTTCGCCGCGATACAAACCGTCACCCTCGACAAAACCGATGTAGTTCAAGCCTCGCGCGCCTTGCAGCAGCGTCGCCGCCAGCTTGACCTGCTGATTGCCCTTGATGTCTTCAGTGCCGATATTCAGCAACGCCACCCGAGGCCGGGCCACGCCCAGCGCTTCGGCCGCCACCGAGCCCATCAATGCAAAGTGCAACAGATGCTCGGCACTGCAATCGACGTTCGCCCCCAGGTCCAGCAACTGGCAATAACCTTGCTGGGTCGGGATCGCCGCAACCATCGCCGGCCGGTCAATGCCCGGCAGGGTCTTCAGCACGTGCCGCGACAACGCCATCAACGCCCCGGTATTGCCGGCGCTGACACAGGCCTGGGCCTTGCCGTCGCGCACCAGCTCCAGGGCCACCCGCATCGAAGAATCAGGCTTGCCGCGCAAGGCCTGCGCAGGCTTTTCATCCATGGTGATGGTTTCGCTGGCCGGTGTAATAGTCAGGCGCGCGCGATCCACCGCCGGATGGCTGGCAATCAGTTCTTCAAGTAAGGAGGGTTGACCGACGAGGGTCAGGTGCAGCGAGGGCGTGGCAGACAGGCAAGCAATGCAGGCCTGAACAATGCTGCGGGGACCGAAGTCCCCGCCCATTGCGTCAATCGCGATGACTTGAGCAGACAAGTGATTACTCGTCAGCGCCCTTGTCGATCACTTTACGGCCACGGTATACGCCTTCTGGCGATACGTGGTGACGCAGGTGAACTTCACCGGTGGTTTTTTCTACAGACAGAGTGCTTGCCGTCAGGGCGTCGTGCGAACGACGCATGTCACGGGCAGAGCGGGATTTTTTGTTCTGCTGAACAGCCATAATTGATTAACTCCTAAACGTTTGGGTCACGCTTTAACTGCGCCAATACACTGAACGGGTTGGACCGCGTTACCTCGTCCTCGCTCGGTTCGGGCTCATCGAGACCCGCCGGCTGCTGGCATTCTTCCGGATGATGAGCAGGCACAATGGGCAAGGCGAGCAAAAGCTCCTCCTCGATCAGTGACTGCAGATCCAAAGGATCTTCGCCCAGTTCCAGCACGTCATAACCTTTCGGCAACGACTGGGTATTCGCACCCTCTTTCACCACAGCATAACTGCATTCGCTGTGGATCGGCAGGGTGACCAGCTCAAGACAACGCTGGCAAACCATTTTGACTTCGGTGTCGATAAAGCTGTGGATTACCACAGACTTACGTTCATCTCGTTCAAAAATAAATTTAGCCTGCACCGTACCGACAGTGTCGGAAAGCGGGTCGCAGAGTCTCTCCAAATCGGCCAGGAGCAGCTCACCTTGAAGGGTGGTGCCACGATCAGCCAATTTGCGCGGGTCAACGTGAGGTGGAATCGGGTCATTCAACATAGGCGCAGCATTATAGGGATGCACCCGGCCATGTCAAAGGAAATTCAGCCCTGTCCGTCGCTGGACCTCCCCGCTAGAATCCGCGACTGCCTTGAGGAGACGCCCATGCTGCCTTTATTACTCGCTTCCAGCTCGGTTTATCGCCGGGAATTGTTGAACCGCCTGCACCTGCCGTTCATCTGCAGCTCGCCGGATATCGACGAAAGCCGCCGCCCGGACGAGTCCGCCGTGGAACTGGTCAAGCGCCTCGCCGAAGAAAAGGCCCGCGCCCTGGCCGGCAGCCATCCGGGGCACCTGATTATCGGCTCGGACCAGGTCGCCGCGCTCGACGACCAGATCATCGGCAAGCCCCACACCTTCGAGAAGGCCCGCGAGCAACTGCTGGCGGCAAGCGGCAAGCGCGTCAGCTTCCTCACAGGCCTGGCACTGCTGAACAGCGCCACCGGGCACTGCCAGGTCGACTGCATCCCCTTCACCGTGCACATGCGCACGCTGGACGCGGCACGCATCGAGCGCTACCTGCGGATCGAACAGCCCTACGACTGCGCTGGCAGCTTCAAGGCCGAGGGTTTGGGGGTGAGCCTGTTTCAAAGCACTGAAGGGCCGGACGCGACCAGCCTGGTGGGCCTGCCACTGATTAGGCTGGTGGACATGCTGCTGGCCGAAGGCGTGCAGATTCCCTGAGAACACCCCAAAACAAATGTGGGAGCTGGCTTGCCTGCGATAGCATCACCTCGGTACATCAGTCGCACCGAGGTGATGCTATCGCAGGCAAGCCAGCTCCCACATTTTGAGTCAAGCCGCTTTCAAGGCTTCAGCGCAGGGTCGGACCCTGGAAGCCCATGTACAGCGCCAGCTTCTCGGCCACGCTGGCACCCAGCTTCTTGGAAAAACGGTCAAACGGCGACTCCTGAACGGTGAAGTCCACCAGCTCTTTCTCGCCAATCACGTCCCGCGCCACCGAACTGGCACTGCCCAGGCCGTCGATCAGACCCAACGGCAGCGCCTGCTCACCAGACCAGACCAGGCCGGAGAACAGCTCCGGATGCTCTTTATCCTTGAGCCGGTCACCGCGACCCTGCTTCACGCTGGCGATGAACTGCCGATGAGTGGTGTCCAGCACACCCTGCCAGAACTGGGTTTCATCCGCCTTTTGCGGCTGGAACGGATCCAGGAACGACTTGTGCTCGCCGGACGTGTACGTACGCCGCTCAACCCCCAGTTTCTCCATGGTGCCGACAAACCCATAACCCGCCGCCGTCACACCAATGGAACCCACCAGGCTGGCCTTGTCGGCGTAGATCTGGTCGGCGGCGCTGGCGATGTAATAGGCGCCCGAGGCGCCCAGGTCGGAGATCACCGCATAGAGCTTGATGTCCGGGTGCAGCGCGCGCAGGCGACGAATCTCGTCATACACATAACCCGACTGCACCGGACTGCCGCCCGGGCTGTTGATGCGCAGGATCACGGCCTTGACCTTGGAGTCCTCGAAGGCGGCCCGCAGGCTGCTGACAATATTGTCGGCACTCGCAGACTCCTTGTCGGCAATCACTCCGCGCACTTCGATCAACGCCGTGTAGTTACCACTACGGGTGGCACTCTTTTCCATGTCCATCAACGGACTGAACAGCGCCAGCATGCCCAGCAGGTAAATAAAGGTCAGCAGCTTGAAAAAGATCCCCCAACGCCGGGAGCGACGCTGCTCCTGGACACTGGCCAGCAGGGTTTTTTCCAGCAACTTCCAGCTTTTGTCATCGCCATTGTTGTCGGAACCGGCCTTCTCAGGCGCTTTCCACTCATCGGT
This sequence comes from Pseudomonas sp. 1912-s, assembly GCF_029269205.1. Lineage (NCBI taxonomy): Bacteria > Pseudomonadati > Pseudomonadota > Gammaproteobacteria > Pseudomonadales > Pseudomonadaceae > Pseudomonas > Pseudomonas sp. 1912-s. The sequence continues at coordinate 54,965 of NZ_JARIXR010000009.1, forward strand.
CATGCCATCTACCCCAGCAGAGACTTAATGGGCCCGGCTGAGCCAGGCCTGCAATTCAGAAAAACGGTCAATCGTCAGTCTCGGCTCGTACGCCTGCAACGCTTCGGCAGACTGGGCGCCGTAGCTGACCGCCACGGAGTCCATGCCAGCATTGCGCGCCATCATCAGGTCGAACGACGCATCCCCCACCATCAACGCCTGCCGAGGCGACACACCGCATTGAGCGAGGATCTGTTCGAGCATCAGAGGATGGGGTTTGCTGGCGGTTTCATCCGCTGCACGGGTTGCGTCGAAATAATCTTCCCAGCCATGGGCCTTGAGCACCCGATCCAGGCCGCGACGGGCCTTGCCGGTCGCCACTGCGAGGTGATAGCCGTCGGCGCGAAACGCCTCCATGGCCTGTGCCACACCCTCAAACAGCGGCGAAGGCTGGGCATCGAGCGCCATGTAGTGATCGGCGTAGTGCTGACGAAAAGCAATCAGCTCATCATCGCCAATCTCCGGATACAGGGTGCGGATCGCTTCCGGCAAGCCCAGGCCGATAATGCCCTTGACCGCCAGGTCGTCGCACAGCGCGTAACCGGAACGGGTCGACGCAGCGTGCATCGACTCGACAATCCGACCAATGGAATTACACAACGTGCCATCCCAATCAAAGATCAGCAGCTTGTAGTCAGGGTGCGACACTCAGGCGCTCCACGGTCTTGGCCCACATCTCATCGACAGGCGCTTGAAGCTTCAATTCGCCGCCATCGGGCAGCGGCACGGTAAGCATGTAGGCGTGCAGAAACAGGCGCTTGCCACCCAGGTCGCGAATTTCCTTGGAGAAATCCTCGTCACCGTATTTGGTATCGCCGGCGATGCAGTGGCCTGCGTGCAGGGTGTGCACACGAATCTGGTGGGTACGGCCGGTGACCGGCTTGGCCTCGACCATGGTCGCGAAGTCACCGAAACGGCGCAGCACCTTGAACAGGGTCAGCGCCTCCTTGCCCTCCTCGTCTACCTCGACCATGCGTTCGCCGGAACGCAGGTTGCTCTTCTGCAGCGGCGCACGGACGCTCTTGATCGAGGTTGCCCAGTTGCCGCGCACCAGCGCCATGTAGCGCTTGTCCACGCCATCACCGCGCAGGGCGGCATGCAGGTGGCGCAACATGCTGCGCTTCTTGGCGATCATCAGCAGGCCAGAGGTGTCGCGGTCCAGACGGTGGACCAGCTCCAGCTCCTTGGCGTCCGGGCGCAACTGACGAAAGGCTTCGATCACCCCGTAGTTCAGGCCGCTGCCGCCGTGAACGGCGATGCCACAAGGCTTGTTGATCACGATCAACGCCTTGTCTTCGAAGACAATCGACGCCTCAAGGCGCTGCAACAGGCCCTGGGCCAGAGGGACGGGCTCATCCCGCTCAGGCACCCGCACTGGCGGCACACGGACGATGTCGCCCGCCTGCAGTTTGTACTCGGGCTTGATCCGGCCTTTGTTCACGCGCACTTCGCCTTTACGCAAAATGCGGTAAATCAAGGTCTTGGGCACGCCTTTGAGCCTGGCCAGAAGAAAGTTGTCGATGCGTTGGCCGGCATATTCCGGCGAGACCTCAAGCAGCTGGACGCTGGGGGTCTGGGGGGCGGTAGTCGTCATGGCGGCGATGATAACAATTTTTTATGGAATTGAAGCACTTAATCATTGCTGCTATAGTCGCGAACGCCGCCAAAAGCGGCCTGGACAGAGGACTAGCGGCAAACTGCCGGCCCTGACCATCGCAATTCATCAGGACGCGAGGCCGTCCTACGGGGCTTTCGCCACCCTGGAAGGCTCGAGATTGTAACAAGCGCAGGTGACATGAGGCCTGAAGCGAGTGCAAAAAGCAGAGTGATTACTCGCCTTTTGCGCCGATATTTACGGCCAGTTCACAAAGTGCAGTCAGTCTTGAGCCAGACCACGGCGAATGCTTCGGAAACAACGCCTGTTACGAGCTGAGTGAGAGCACAGTCGCCCACACCCGGTCTTGTTTAGCCATGAGCGTGTTCTCCCCATTGGAGAACGCGGTAAATGCCAACCCGCTGCGGATTCTGCGCGCGGCAGCACCCGAATTATCAGGGATACGTGTAGGGTGGAGATGCACAACCGTCGGACCGTGTAGCACTAGGCTTATATTTAGACGCTTCATCTCGTCCACAGTCGCCGGTTGATTCCTCCTCCTGACTGAGTGCTTAAGTCACCACAGCAAGCAGGAAGCGTACGTCGCGATATCGCCCATTTTGGCGGGTATTGCTGGACACTGGAGTGGCCAACCACTCTTGACGCACCTGACACCGACCGTGAGAAGTCGTGTGTGCCGAACGCCGTTTCCGGCAGCCCGGAAACCGACGGTACAACATGAAAAGAATGCTGATTAACGCAACTCAACCCGAAGAGTTGCGTGTTGCACTGGTAGACGGCCAACGCCTCTACGACCTGGACATCGAGTCCGGTGCACGCGAGCAAAAGAAGGCCAACATCTATAAAGGCCGGATTACTCGTATCGAACCAAGCCTTGAGGCTGCCTTTGTCGATTTCGGCTCCGAGCGCCATGGCTTCCTGCCCCTCAAAGAAATCTCCCGCGAATACTTCAAGAAAGCCCCTGAAGGCCGCGTGAACATCAAGGACGTCCTGAGCGAAGGCCAGGAAGTCATCGTTCAGGTGGAAAAAGAAGAACGTGGCAACAAGGGCGCCGCCCTGACCACCTTCATCAGCCTGGCTGGCCGCTACCTGGTCCTGATGCCGAACAACCCGCGTGCCGGCGGTATCTCCCGTCGCATCGAAGGCGAAGAGCGCAACGAACTGCGTGAAGCGCTGAACGGCTTGATCGCTCCGGCCGACATGGGCCTGATCGTACGCACTGCCGGCCTGGGCCGCAGCAGCGAAGAAATGCAGTGGGACCTCGACTACCTGCTGCAACTGTGGACCGCTATCAAAGAAGCGTCCCTGGATCGTTCCGCGCCGTTCCTGATCTACCAGGAAAGCAACGTGATCATCCGCGCCATCCGCGATTACCTGCGCCAGGACATCGGCGAAGTGCTGATCGACAGCGTTGAAGCCCAGGACGAAGCCCTGACCTTCATCCGCCAGGTGATGCCGCAGTACGCCAGCAAGATCAAGCTGTACGAAGACAGCGTTCCGCTGTTCAACCGTTTCCAGATCGAAAGCCAGATCGAGACCGCTTTCCAGCGCGTGGTCGAACTGCCTTCCGGCGGCTCCATCGTGATCGACCCGACCGAAGCCCTGGTGTCCATCGACATCAACTCGGCGCGCGCCACGAAGGGTAGCGACATCGAAGAAACCGCCCTGCAGACCAACCTGGAAGCGGCTGAAGAAATCGCCCGCCAACTGCGCCTGCGTGACATCGGCGGCCTGATCGTGATCGACTTCATCGACATGACCCCGGCCAAGAACCAGCGCGCCGTGGAAGAGAAAGTCCGCGAATGCCTGGAAGCTGACCGTGCCCGCGTACAGGTCGGCCGTATCTCGCGCTTCGGCCTGCTGGAAATGTCCCGTCAGCGCCTGCGTCCATCCCTGGGCGAAAGCAGCGGCATCGTCTGCCCGCGTTGCAACGGCACCGGTATCATCCGTGACGTTGAATCGCTGTCGCTGGCGATCCTGCGCCTGATCGAAGAAGAAGCCCTGAAAGACCGCACTGCCGAAGTGCGCGCCCAGGTGCCGATCCCGGTCGCTGCGTTCCTGCTCAACGAAAAACGCAACTCGATCACCAAGATCGAACTGCGCACCCGTGCCCGCATCGTCATCCTGCCGAACGATCATCTCGAAACGCCGCACTTCGAAGTGCAGCGCCTGCGTGATGACAGCCCGGAAGCCCACGTCAATCAGTCCAGCTACGAAATCGCTGCGGCCGCTGCCGAAGTGGAAGAAGTCCAGCCAGCCGCTGCGACCCGCACCCTGGTTCGCCAGGAAGCCGCCGTCAAGACCGCGCCAGCCCGTGCCAACGCACCGGTTCCGGTTGAAGCGGCTGCTCCGGTTGCAGCGCCTGCTGCCCTGCCTGAGCCAAGCCTGTTCAAGGGCCTGGTGAAGTCGCTGGTCAGCCTGTTCGCCACCAAGGAAGAGCCGGTTGCTCCGGTTGTGGTCGAGAAGCCTGTGACTGAACGCCCTGCACGCAACGAAGAGCGTCGCAACGGTCGCCAGCAGAGCCGCAATCGCAACGGTCGCCGTGACGAAGAGCGCAAGCCTCGTGAAGAACGTGCACCGCGCGAAGAACGCGCCCCACGTGAAGAGCGCCAGCCGCGCGAAGCCCGTGAAGAAACGCCAGTCGTAGCCCGTGAAGAGCGTGCTCCGCGCGAAGAACGTGCACCGCGCACTCCACGCGCCCCGCGTGAAGACCGCAAGCCACGTGGCGAGCGTGAAGAACGCGTGCGTGAATTGCGTGAGCCGCTGGACGCAGCTCCTGCTGTAGCCGCTGCTGCTGCCACCGTTGCCACTGCTGAAGAACGTCCAGCTCGTCAGCCTCGTGAAGAACGTGCGCCACGCCCTCCTCGTGAAGAGCGTCAACCACGTGCCGAGCAGGCTGCTGTTGCCGGTGAAGAAGAAGAGCTGCTGTCCAACGAAGATCAGCAACAGGAAGACGGCCAGGAGAACGCCGAAGGCGATCGTCCACGCCGCCGCTCCCGTGGTCAGCGTCGTCGCAGCAACCGTCGTGAGCGTCAACGTGACGCCAACGGCAATGAAATCGAAGGCTCGGAAGAGACCGGCGAAGCTACCCCAGCCGCTACCGGCGAACCGACTGGCGCCGAACTGGCTGCCGGCCTGGCCGTCACCGCTGCGGTTGCCAGCTCGGTCATCAGCGCGCCTGCTGAAGCCCAAGCCAACGAGCAAGCTGAAGCCGCTACCGCTGCCATCCAGGAAAACACAGTGGTAGAGACGCCAGTCGTCGAAGCCCCGGTGGTTGAAGCTACGACTCCGGTCGAAGCGCCAGTTGTTCCGGAAGTGGAAGTCGCGCCGGTTCGTCACGTTCGTGAAGTTCGCGAGCCTCAGCCTGTCGCTGAAGTGGTTGCCGAGCCTGAGGTTGTGGTTGAACCACAGCCAGTGGTTGAAGCGGTTGTTGAAGCACCGGTTGCCGAGCCAACCCCTGAAGTGCGTGAAGTTCGCGAAGAACAGACCGCCTTCCAGTGGACCGCCGAGCCAGCTCCAGTGGCTGAAGTAGTCGAAGCTCCAGCACCGGCTCCGGTCGTCGAAGAAGCTCCAGCGCCAGTCGCTGAAGTGGTTGTCGCCGCGGAACCGGTTGCCGTTGTTGCCGAGCCTGCACCCGTGGTTGAAGCACCCGTGGTTGCCGAAGTCGCCGCTCCGGTGGTTGAAGCCGCTCCGGTCAGCGCCCTGACCGAAAACGGTCGTGCGCCGAACGACCCGCGTGAAGTGCGTCGTCGTCGCAAGGAAGCTGAAGCAGCTGCCGCTGCTGCCAAGGCTGCTGCCGAAGCAGCTCCAGCCGTCGCTGAAGTGGTCGAAGCAGCTCCTGCTCCGGTTACCGAAGCCGTGGTTGAGCACACTGCCCCTGTCGTCGACGAGAACGTGCGTTCCGTTGAAGAAGTGGTAGAGCACCAACCTAAAGCCCTGGAAGAAGAGCACGAGCCTAAACCCCTCGTCTGATTCCATCGGCCACTAAAAAGCCCCGCCTGAGTGATCAGGCGGGGCTTTTTTATGTCTGCCTATCAGCTAGCGATAGCTCAGCAAAGCCGGCACGTCCACATCCCACAACACACCGGGATCATCTACCGCCACTTCCTTTAGCGACGCATGGGCAAACAGTGGCTTTGCTCCACGATCACCCGTCAGCGCCATTAACGCCGGGCCGAACGAACGGCCAAACCCTACGGGATGCCCGTACTGGCCTGCGTGCACCGGCACACTGATATCGTCTTCTTCAAGGCCTGCCATCACCTGCTCGATACTCGTGGACAGGATGAACGGCATATCTCCCAGCACCACCAACCAGCCAGCAGACGGCCCGCTGGCCGCCACCGCCGCGGCGATGCTGTCGCCCATGCCCGGCGAGCGCAAAAGCAGCACTTCGCAACGGTGCACTTTTGCCAGCCGGATGACCTCCGTGCGATCCGGCGACGTCACCAGCCAACGCCTGCTAACCGTCGGCGGCAAATTCACCAGCACCTGTTCGATCACCGGCCGCGTGATGCCATCCCGGCCCACGCAAGGCGCCAGCAACTTGTCCTGATCCGCGCCCGCCTCGGCCCGAAAACGACTGCCCTGCCCCGCCGCCAGGATGATCGCGGTGACGCCCGTCAACTGACTGCTGCCTGCAACGGCTTTTTCTGCAACAGATCAATCCCGTTCTTGATGGCGACGATTTCTGCCATCAACGACAAGGCGATCTCCGCCGGTGTATGGCTGCCGATATGCAGACCGATAGGGCCATGCAACCGCGCAATGGCCTCCGCACTTAACCCCAGCGCCGCAAGGTTCTCCCGGCGTTTCTGGCTGTTGACCCGCGAACCCAGGGCGCCAATATAGAACGCCTTGGAATTGAGGGCCGTCAGCAGCGCCATGTCATCCAGGCGCGGGTCATGGGTGAGCGCGACGATGGCGGTGCGTTCATCGGTCTGGATATTCAGCACCGCTTCATCCGGCATGCCCGGCACAAAGCGTCCGTGCTGCTCTTCCCAGCCATAGACAAACTCCTGGCGCGGGTCGCAGATCAGCACTTCGAAATCCAGCAACCGCGCCATTTCCGCCACATAACGTGACAGCTGGCCTGCGCCGATCAGCAGCAGGCGCCAGCGCGGGCCATAAATCGCCCGCAATCGGTCACCGTCGAAGGTGACCGTATCGGTCTTGCTCGCACCGCTCAGCACCACCTCACCGGTGGCCAAGTCCAACTCGCGGGCGACAATCTCGTGCGCCTCGCAACGCGCCAGCAGTTCAGCGACCCAACCCGGATCGCCCACCCGCTCCTCCGTCAGGCGCAAGGTGCCGCCACAGGGCAGGCCAAACCTTGCGGCCTCATCGCGGGTGACGCCATAGGTCACGAGCTGTACTGGCGGCCCGTCATCAGGCAACCGGCCATCCTGCAAACGGGCGATCAAGTCGTCCTCAATACACCCGCCCGACACCGAGCCAATCACCACCCCATCGCCACGCAAGGCCAGCATGGCCCCCGGTGGGCGCGGCGCGCTGCCCCACGTCTGGACCACGCTGTACAGCACCACCCGCTGCCCGGCGCGGCGCCATTCCAGCACGCTGCGCAATACATTCAGATCGACACTGTCCATCAGGCGTTCGCCTCCTGCCAATCTTCCATGAGCTGATAAAAATATGGGTAGTCAGCTAAGTTAACTCAGCGGAAATAAAAAAGCCCTGCAATGCAGGGCTTGGTGCGTCAAAAAACAAGCTTAGTTCAATAGCGATTGGGCTCCATTTCCAGCACAACCTTGAAACGCTTTTCGATGTCCTGCTGGATACGTAGCGCCAGGCCGGCAATGTCCTGGCCGGTGGCCGCGCCGTAGTTCACCAGCACCAGTGCCTGCAAGCGATGCACACCGGCGTCTCCCTCGCGAAAGCCCTTCCAGCCAGCCTTGTCGATCAGCCAGCCGGCGGCCAGTTTCATCTGCCCATCGGCCTGAGGGTAAGCCACCAGGTCCGGGTATTGACGCTGCAACTCGGCGGCCAGCGCCTGGGACACCAGCGGGTTCTTGAAGAAGCTGCCAGCATTGCCGAGTACCGCCGGGTCCGGGAGTTTCTCGCTTCGAATACTGCAAATGGCCCGGCTGACGTCGCTGGGGGTGGCCTGCGTAATGCCTTGCTCGGTCAGGCGCTGTTGCACCGGCCCGTACTCAAGCTTCAGGTGCACGGCGCGACTCAAGGCAAATCGCACCCTAAGGATCAGCCAGCGGCCAGTTTCTTGCTTGAACAGGCTATCGCGGTAGGCAAAGTTGCACTCGGCCAGGCTGAAATCCCGCAGCTCGCCGGTCTGGCGGTCGAGGGCGGTCAGGCCGGCGAACACGTCCTTGATCTCCACCCCGTAGGCGCCGATGTTCTGCATCGGTGCAGCGCCGACCGTGCCCGGGATGAGGCTGAGGTTTTCCAGGCCGGAAAAACCCTGGGCCAACGTCCACAGTACAAAGGGATGCCAGGCTTCGCCGGCTTCGGCTTCGACCACGACGTGCACACCATCATCCTGCACTACCCGAATGCCGTGGCTGGCCATGCGCAGCACCAGCGCGTCGAGGTCCTGGGTCAACAGCAAATTGCTGCCACCACCAATCACCAGTAATGGCAGTTGTTGCCCGGCGGCGTAGGCCAACGCCTCACGCACGTCCGCGTCGTTGTGGGCTTCGGCAAACAGCCGGGCACTCACGTCGATGCCAAAGCTGTTGAACGGCTTGAGGGAAACCTGTGCCTGCACCTGCAACGTCATAACCGGCCCTTCAATTCAATCACCAACGAGTCACAGGCACGCTCGATCAGGTCGAGGACAGTTTCGAAGCCCTGCTCGCCTTCGTAGTAAGGGTCCGGCACCTCATCCACCACCGAGTCGTAACGGCGCAGGAACAGGTCCAGGTCCGCCTTGCCCTGGGCCGGCTGCATGGCCTTGAGGTTGCGCAGGTTGCTCTGGTCCATGGCCAGGATCAGGTCGTAGCGGGAAAAGTCCGCACGCGACACCTGCTGTGCACGCTGGGCCGACAAGTCGTAGCCACGCTGCAGCGCCGCTCGCTGGCTGCGCTTGTCCGGCGGGTTGCCGACGTGCCATTCACCGGTGCCGGCCGAAGCCACTTCAACCTGATCACTCAGGCCGGCTTCACGCAGTTTGTGACGCAACACGCCTTCTGCCGTGGGCGAACGGCAGATATTGCCCAGGCAGACGAACAGAACCTGCATCAGGCCCCCAGCAGGCGACGGACGCGCTCGAGGTCTTCAGGGGTGTCGACACCGGCCGGTGGCGCTTCCAGGGCATCGCCCACGTGAATGCGCACGCCGTGCCACAGGGCCCGCAGTTGTTCCAGGGATTCGGTGTTTTCCAGCCAGCACGGCCCCCAGCTGACGAAGTCATGCAGGAAACCGGCGCGGTAGGCGTAAATGCCGATGTGGCGGCGGTAAGGCACGCCAGCCGGCAGCACGTCCGGCTGTTTGGCGAATGCATCCCGCGCCCACGGCAAGGTGGAGCGGCTGAAGGTCAGCGCCAGGCCATTGATGTCGCTGACCACTTTCACCACGTTGGGGTTGAACAGGGTCTCGATGTCTTCAATCGGCTCGGCCAGGGTCGCCATGCGGGCTTCGCCATGGGCTGCCAGGTTGGCTGCGACCTGATCGATCACGCAGGGCGGAATCAACGGCTCGTCGCCTTGCACGTTGACCACGATGGCGTCGGCCGCCAGCCCCAGCTTGGTGGCCACTTCGGCCAGGCGGTCGGTGCCGGAATTGTGGTCTTCACGGGTCAGCACCGCTTCGGCGCCAAAGCGTTTGCAGGCCTCGATGATGCGCGGATCATCGGTGGCCACCACCACCCGCTCGGCGCTGCTTTTGCAGGCCTGTTCCCACACCAGCTGGATCATCGGCTTGTCGCCGATCAGCTGCAGCGGTTTGCCGGGCAGGCGGGTGGAGGCGTAGCGGGACGGGATGACAACGGTGAAGGCGGTGGTCATTTATCCAGGCGCTCGTCGGTGGTCAGGGTACGGGCTTCGCTTTCGAGCATTACCGGAATGCCATCACGGATCGGGTAAGCCAGGCCGGCGCCCTTGCTGATCAGCTCGGTTTTGTCGGCGCTGAGCTTGAGTGGGCCTTTGCAGATCGGGCAAGCAAGGATATCGAGCAGTTTGGTGTCCATGAGTGTGTCCTGGAGAGCAGCGTTTTAAGGCAAAAGGCGGGCGGGCAGCAAGCGCATCAACTGCGTGTCGAACCAGGCGACAAACGCCGGTGACGGTGCCGCGTCCACCGCAAGGTACCACCAGTCGGGCCTGGCAAAGGCGCGGCACTTCACCGCGTCCTTTTCAGTCATGACCAACGGCAGTGCCGGTGTGAAATTCAAGACCTCGGCGCTGTAGGGCGCGTGGTCGGCAAAAGCATGGGGTATTGGGCGCCAGTGTAGCGTTTCAAGGGTGTTGAAGAAACGTTGCGGGTTACCGATACCGGCCACCGCATGCACCTGCTGCCCCACCGGGAAGTGATCCACGGGTTTGCGCTCGCCGGTGTGCAGGTTGACCAGCGTGGTGGGCAACAGACGGAAGGCAAAGCCATCCTCGCGGTCAGCGCCTGCGCCGTTGTAAAGCAGCGCATCGACGCTCTGCAAACGCTCAGCCGGCTCGCGCAACGGGCCCGCCGGCAGGCAACGGCGATTGCCGAGCCCACGGGCGGCGTCAATCAACACCAGCTCCAGGTCACGGGCAAGGCGGTAATGTTGCAGGCCATCGTCGGAAAGAATCAGGTCCAGGGTTTCGCTGGCCAGCAGCGCTTTTACGGCGCGGCTGCGGTCGGGGTCGATCATCAGCGGTACGCCGCTGCGTTGTACGATCAACAGCGGTTCATCCCCCGCCACCGCAGCGGTATCACTGGCTTCAACGCGCCATGGAAATTGTGGCGGTTTTGCGCCATAACCCCGGCTGACCACGCCGACGCGCAAGCCGCTGCGCTGGCAATGGTCGATCAGCCAAAGAATCAGGGGGGTCTTGCCGGTGCCACCGACGGTGATATTGCCGACGACCACAACCGGCACCGGCGACTGATAGATCTCGCCCTCGCCCGCCAGGAACCGCGCACGTTTGCGCTGCACCACACCGCGATAGAGGGATTCCAGCGGCTGCAGCAACGCCAGCGCCGGATGGCCTTCGTACCAGGCCTTGAGCAAACGATCGGTGATGGCCATCAGGGTTGGCTCGCCGCCTCGACGGTGGTCATGCGCAAATGGCTGAAGCCGAGCTTGCCGGCAGCGTCCATCGCAGTGATCACGGCCTGGTGCTTGGTGTTGCCATCGGCACTGATGGAAAGTGGCAGGCTGGTATCGCCACCCGACTCTTTCTGCAGTGCCTCCATCAGGCTGGCCAGGTCGTTTTTCTCCAGCAACTGGTTATTCACCGAGAACACGCCGTCGGCACTGATGGCGATGTCCAGTTGCTTGGCCTGTTGGTCTTCCGCCGGCGAGCCGCTGACCGCTTCCGGCAGGTCGACCCGCAGTTGGGTTTCCCGGGTAAAGGTGGTGGTGACGACAAAAAACAGCAGCAGGATAAACACGACGTCGATCAATGACGCCAGGTTGATATCAACGTTTTCCCGTTGCTTGCGGCGAAATTTCACGCGTTGCCCTCAACCAGGTCCACATCACGGTCGCCCTGCACCACCTCCACCAGCTTGATGGCCTCCTGTTCCATGCCCACCACCAGTTCGTCGATGCGCCGTTGCAGGAACCGGTGGAAGAACACCGAAGGAATACCGACCATCAGGCCCGCCGCCGTGGTGATCAGGGCCTTGGAAATACCACCGGCCAGCACTGCGGCGTTGGTGGTCATGCCCGAGCCCATGAAGGAGCTGAAAATATCGATCATGCCCAGCACCGTGCCGAGCAGGCCGAGCAACGGCGCCATGGCGGCGATGGTGCCCAGGGCATTGATATAGCGCTCCAGTTCATGGATGACCCGGGCGGCGGCCTCTTCAATACATTCCTTCATGATCTCGCGACCATGCTTGGAGTTGGCAAGGCCGGCGGCGAGGATTTCACCCAGGGGCGAGTTGGCCCGCAGCTCCTTGAGTTTTGCCTTGTCGAGCTGCTTGTTCTTGATCCAGCCCCAGACCTGGCCCAGCAGGTGGTCAGGTGTTACACGGCTGGCACGCAGGGTCCACAGGCGTTCGGCGATGATGCCGAGTGCGGCGATGGAACTCAAAATGATCGGCAACATCATCCAGCCGCCGGATTTGACCAATTCCCACACAGTGAATGTCCCCTCGAAAAAGTGCGCCACTTTACCATAAGGGTCCGGTGGAAGGGCTGGCCTGCCCCAGCGCATCCTGTCGCAGGGGCCGGTCTTTGGTAACGCTGTTTTGCGGCGGGTGCTCACGCCAGAAACGCCGCTGGCTGCGCGCGGCCACGGGCGGCCGGAAGGAGCCCAGTTGCAGGCGAAGCGCGCCTTGTTCGGCACTGTCGTAAATCGCAGCGCCCACCGCCTGGTAACGCTCCAGCACCTGGGGATGGGGGTGGCCAAAGGCATTGACGCGGCCTCGTGAAATCAAAACGGCCTTGGGCGCGAGGCGCTGCAGAAATGGCCCCGACGACGAACTGCGGCTGCCATGGTGGGGCGCCTGCAACCAATCGACAGGGACGCCCAAAGGCGTTGCCAGCAGTGCCCGCTCGGCCTCACGGTCAATATCCCCGGTCAGCAACAACCGCTCGCCATTGGCCTGCACCCGCAACACACAGGACATCTGGTTACCGTCCGTCGCATCAGGCCATTGCCACAATTCGAACGTCACGCCATCCCATTCCCATTGCTCGCCGCTGACACACGCTTGAGTACCGAGCGCCGCCGGTAGCCGCTCGGTCTCACCGCCCACCACACGCTTGATCGGCAGCCCCTGGGCGACAGCCAACGCACCACCGGCATGATCGGCGTCGGCGTGACTGAGCAGCATCAGGTCCAGCCCGGTGACACCCAGCTTGCGCAACGCGGGCAGCACGACACGAGCGCCGAGATCGAACTCGCCGGAACGTGGCCCGGCGTCATACAGCAGCACGTGGTTGCGGGTACGCAGGATGATCGACAACCCTTGGCCGACATCCAGTTGCACCACCTCGACCCGCCCGTGAGGTACCGATTCCCGAGGTGGAAACACCGCCAGCAGCAACATCGGCCAGCCCAACAGTCGAAACGGGACGCCCTTGGGCAGCAATAACAGCACTGCCCCCAACACGCTTACCAGCCATAACCCCACTGGCACTTGGGCCGGGAGCCAGGCCGGCACGTACTGCGCCAGCAGCGCCAGGGCGTTGAACAGCCAATCCAGCGTGCCGCCCGCCAGCCACAACAAACCCTCACCTATATAAGGCAGCGGCAATAACGCCGTCCCCAGCAGCGCCAGGGGCAATACCACCAGGCTGATCCACGGCACCGCCACCAGATTGGCCAGCGGCCCGCTCAGGCTGATGGGCAGGCCGAGCACCAGCAGCAGCGGAAACAGACCGATGGCAATCAACCATTGGGCACGGGTCCAGGCCTGCCAGGCACTCCAGGGGCCCAGTCGACCGCTGAACGCCAGGATCAGCACCGCGACGGCCGCAAAAGACAGCCAGAACCCCGGTTGCAGGCTCGCCAGCGGTTCGAGGACCAGCACTGTGTTCAGCGCCAAGAGCAGCGGCCACCAGATCCCCAGGTGGCGAAACCTCAGCCGCCACAGCAGGACCAATCCCACCATCACGCAAGCCCTTTGCACCGGCACCTCGAAGCCCGCCAGCAAGCCGTAGCCCAGCGCAGCAGCGAACGCCAGCCTGCAGGCCCAGGGCAGCCAAGGCAAGGGTTTCGGCCAACACCCGTAGCGCGCCAGACCGGCGACCAGGCCATAGATCAACCCCGCCAGCAGGCCGATATGCTGGCCGGAAATCACCAATAGATGCACGGTGCCGGTGTCTTGCAGAACCCGCCAATCCTCGGCGGCCAAGCCTGAACCATCCCCAAGCACCAACGCTGCCAGGCCCGCCTCTCGCCCCTGGGCATCCACCGCCAGCAGCCGCTGGCGAATCCCGTCGCGCCAGGCATGTCGCGCAGGCGCCAGCCGCTGGCCATCCTTGACCGAGCCGGTGGCGCCGATCCGCTGGGCCAGCAACCAGGCTTCATAGTCAAAGCCCTCGGTATTGAGCAAGCCGGAAGGACGTTTGAGGGTGACGGCCAACCGCCAGCGCTCGCCGCTCTGAACCAGCGGCCCGCCGCGCCACGACACCCGAATACGCTTGGGCAGCAGGTCCTTGCGTGACCGGCTGTCGGTCAGTTCGAAGCGCACACCGTCAGCCGTCTGCTGCGGCAGCCCGGTCACACGCCCTTCCAGCCAACGGGTCTGGCCATCCAGACGCGGCGCCAGCCGGTCATCCAGTGCCCACTGCGCACTGAGGCACGCCCAGCCCAACCCGAGCAGGAAAAACGCCAGCGGATAGGTGCGAAAAGGCAACAGCATCAGGGCCAGCACCGGTATCAACAGCAACCAGCCGCTGGACGGCAACGCGGGTAAAAAGCGCAAGGCGAGCAGCCCCAACGCCAGTGCGAACATCCCTGTTCTCATGGATCTTTCCTTGAAAGCGACCCAATGAGTCTTAGCCGGGCTACCGATGCGGCCTATTATTATTTGTCACAAAGTCTGAATTTCCCGTTCGTAGAATGCGGGCATACTTGCCCCTCGAACTGACCTGGACCCCTTATGCCACGGCGCTTATTCAAACGGTACATGCCCGATCCGACCAGCATTCGGGAACACAAGTCCTTACGCTTTCTCGGCAAATTGCTGCATGACCCGAACCTCTGGCACCTCAATCGGCATTCGGTCGCGCGGGCCATGGCGGTGGGCCTGTTCGCGGCATTTATCCCTATTCCCTTGCAGATGCTGCTGGCCGCGGTCCTCGCCATCAGCGTGCGCGGCAACATGCCGATTGCCGTCAGCCTGGTCTGGCTGACCAACCCGCTGACCATGCCACCGGTATTCTTCTGTACCTACATGACCGGCGCCTGGCTGATGAACGTGCCACCCCGCAGCCTGCCCGATGAGTTGACCTGGGAATGGATCAGCGGGCAGTTGTCGACGCTCTGGCAACCCTTCCTGCTGGGCTCGGTGGTATTGGGGCTGGTGATGGCGGCGCTGGGTTATTGCCTGACCATGGGCTACTGGCGCTGGTGGGTGGCCCGCCAGTGGAAACGACGCAAACAGCGCAGGCTGTAGGCGTCAGCGGGCGAGCAAGCGCATATGCACGCGCAATCCCTGCCCGGTATTTTCCGCCCACAGGCTGCCGTCCTGACGCTGCACCGCGTTGCGCGCAATGCTCAAGCCCAGGCCAAACCCGCCGTCACCGGGACGCGAGCCGTCCAGCCGGATGAACGGCGCGAAGATCCGCTCCAGCTCCAACTCGTCAATCCCGCCACCCTGGTCCTCCAGCCACAAGTGCCACTCATCGCCCTCGCGTTCGCCCCCCAACTGCACTGTGCCGTTTTGCGGGGAATGGCGGATCGCATTGCGCAGGATATTTTCCAGGGCCTGGGCCAGCAGGTTCAGATGGCCGCGTACCCAGCAGTCAGCACCAAGCTCGCACTGCAAGCGTGACGGCGACCAGCCACTTTCAAAACAGGCGTTTTCCCGAAGCATGTCCCACAGCGCTTGCACCTGGATGTCTTCCTTGGGCAGCGGCGCGCGTTCAGTGTCGAGCCACGCCAATTGAAGGGTGTCTTCCACCAGCCGCTGCATGCCGTCGATTTCCCTTCCCAGGCGCTCGCGCAGTTGGGTCAGGTCCTGCTCGCTGTCGCTGGCCACGCGCAAGCGACTCAACGGCGTGCGCAACTCGTGGGACAGATCCCGCAGCAGTTGCTGCTGGAGCGCCACGGTGCCTTGCAGGCGTTCAGACATCTGGTCAAACGCGCGACCCAACTCCCCCAGTTCATCCTGGCGGCTGGTGGTGTCGCGGGAAAGCCGGGTACTCAGCTGATCAGCGCGCCAGGCATTGGCCTGCTCGCGCAGGTGGTTGAGGGGCATGATCAACAACCGGTAAAGGCCGATGCACAGCAACAGGGTGAACAGCCCGGGAATCACGCCATTGGTCACGATTCGCCAGAACAACTGGTGTTGCCCGGGCATAAAACGCCTTGGCAACTCGATCACCAGAGACCCCGCACCCGGGTCGAGCGGGAACGGGATTTTCAACCATGGCAGGCCCTTGGCATGCCGGCTGACGGGCCAGTCCAGGCCACGCAGGAAGGTCAGGCGCTGGCTTTCCTTGTCCGTCAGCGGGTAGCTGCTCAGGGATTGCAGATCGTTGCCAATGACACCCACCCACGTACGCTCGCGCTGGCCCATGGTGTGCAGCCACTCGTCTACACCGGCGTTGCCGCCCTGGTTCCAGGCCAGCTCCGCGCCGGCCGCATAACCGCTCAGGGTGGCGCGGGCCTCGCTGGACAGAAAGGCATTCTGCTCTTCCATGTACCGGCCCCAGGACCAACTGAGCCAGATCATCAGCAAGCAGAAGGCAATCAGCAGGCAGGCCAGTTTCCAGAATAACGAGTGCTTGCCCGGCAGCCGTTTGAGCATGGCCTTAAAGCCCGTCATCGTGACCACTCAGCACATAGCCCTTGCCCCACACCGTACGGACTTCCCGCTCGCTGTAGCCGATGGCCTTGAGCTTGCGACGAATCTGGCTGATGTGCATGTCTAGGCTGCGGTCATGGGGCGCATAGCCACGCTGAAATACATGCTGGTAAAGGAAGGCCTTGCTGAGGACTTCCTCACTGTTGCGGTGCAGGGTTTCCAGCAGGCGATATTCGCTGCGGGTCAGCCCGGCCCATTGTTCCCGGTGAAAGACGTCAAACAGCTCATCATCGAAACGCAGGCTACGGGCATCGCCGCGCACCGCCGCCAGGGCCGGCAATGGCCGCCGGTCCAGGGCGACCCGGCGCAGGATCGCCTCGATGCGCACCCGCAACTCGGCCATGCTGAACGGCTTGGGCAGGTAATCATCCGCCCCCAGGCGAAAGCCGCTGATGCGGTCGGCTTCGGCGCCCAGGGCTGACATCAGGATCACCGGGATCGAATGGCTCCGGCGCAAATGCGTGAGCACGGACAGGCCGTCCATGCCCGGCAACAGGATGTCCATCAACACCACGTCGAAGCTCTGATCACGGGCCATTTGCAGGCCCTGCTGGCCATTCTGGCACCAGGTCACCCGAAAGCCACAGCGGCCCAGTTGTTCATGGACATAGGCGCCAAGCACAGGATCATCTTCAATCGCCAGGATACTGGGTAAGCCAACTGCTGCGGGATTCATTAGCGTCTGCAAGTCATTCTCAATGACTGATTATTCAAGATTGGCCCCCCATGAGCAACCGCCGCCGGGCGCCCGATGGTCCAAGGTTTGCTTCAGGTCATTAATTTGCAAGATTCCACGCCGCGCAAATGGCTACACTGCGCAGGTGGCGCGGGCCGGATGCCTGCGCGGAATTTCGACAACAGTGTGGTAGCAGGAGAGTGGCGTGCTTAGAAGAATGGGGATAAAAGGCCGCGTACTGTTGCTGACCTTATTGCCTACCAGCCTGATGGCGTTACTGCTGGGCGGGTATTTCACCTGGATGCAACTGTCGGAGCTGCAGTCGCAGTTGCTGCAACGTGGCGAGATGATCGCCGAGCAACTGGCGCCGCTGGTGGCCCCGGCCCTGAGTACTAAAAACACCGATCTGCTGGAACGCATCGCCACCCAGTCCCTGGAGCAAACCGACGTGCGCGCCGTGTCGTTCCTCGGGCCCGACCGCACGCCACTGGCCCATGCCGGCCCGACCATGCTCAATCAGCCGCCCATCGGCAACAGTTCGCACCTGTTGCAGCGCACCGGCAATGACGCGACGCGTTACCTGCTGCCGGTGTTCGGTCGCCATCGCAACCTCGCCGGTGACCTGATCCCCGACGAGTCCGACCGCCTGTTGGGCTGGGTCGAGCTGGAGCTTTCCCACAACGGTATGTTGCTGCGCGGCTACCGCAGCCTGTTCGCCAGCCTGCTGCTGATCGCCATCGGGCTGATTTGCACTGCGGCGCTGGCGTTGCGTATCAGCCGTACGATCAACGCGCCGATCGGCCTGATCAAGCAGGCCGTGGCACAGCTCAAGGACGGCAACCTGGAAACCCGCTTGCCGCCCCTGGGCAGCCAGGAACTGGATCACCTGGCCTCGGGCATCAACCGCATGGCCGAGACCCTGCAAAACGCCCAGGAAGAATTGCAACACAGCATCGACCAGGCCACCGAAGACGTTCGGCAAAACCTGGAAACCATCGAAATCCAGAACATCGAGCTGGACCTGGCCCGCAAGGAAGCGCTTGAGGCCAGCCGCATCAAGTCGGAGTTCCTGGCCAATATGAGCCATGAGATCCGCACACCGCTGAACGGCATCCTCGGTTTTACCCACCTGTTGCAGAAAAGCGAGCTGTCGCCCCGTCAGCTGGATTACCTGGGCACCATCGAAAAGTCCGCCGACAACCTGCTGGGCATCATCAACGAAATCCTCGATTTCTCGAAAATCGAGGCCGGCAAGCTGGTGCTCGACAGCATCCCGTTCAACCTGCGGGACCTGCTGCAAGACACTCTGACCATCCTCGCCCCGGCCGCCCATGCCAAACAGCTGGAGCTGGTGAGCCTGGTCTACCGTGACACGCCGTTGTCGCTGGTGGGCGACCCGCTGCGGCTCAAGCAGATCCTCACGAACCTGGTGAGCAACGCGATCAAGTTCACCCGCGAAGGCACCATCGTTGCCCGCGCCATGCTGGAAGACGAACAGGAAGACAGCGTGCAACTGCGCATCAGCGTGCAGGACACCGGCATCGGCCTGTCGAACCAGGACGTGCGGGCGCTGTTCCAGGCATTCAGCCAGGCGGACAATTCGCTGTCGCGGCAACCTGGCGGCACCGGCCTGGGGCTGGTGATTTCCAAGCGCCTGATCGAGCAGATGGGCGGCGAGATTGGCGTCGACAGCACGCCGGGGGAAGGCTCGGAATTCTGGATCAGCCTGAACCTGCCAAAGACCCGTGACGACATCGAAGACCTGCCCTCCGCGCCGCTGCTGGGCCGCCGTGTGGCCGTGCTGGAAAACCACGAACTCGCGCGCCAGGCCCTGCAACACCAGTTGGAAGATTGCGGCCTGGAAGTCACGCCGTTCAACAGCCTGGAGAGCCTGACCAACGGGATCACCAGCGCCCACCAGACCGAACAGGCCATCGACCTCGCGGTACTGGGCATTACCGCCAACGACATTCCGCCGGAGCGTTTGAACCAACATCTGTGGGACCTCGAACACCTGGGCTGCAAGGTGCTGGTGTTGTGCCCCACCACCGAACAGCTGCTGTTCAACCCGTCGGTGCCCAACCCCAACAGCCAGTTGCAGGCCAAACCTGCCTGCACACGCAAACTGCGCCGTGCCCTGGCCGACCTGATCAGCCCGCGCCCGTTGCGCAGCGAACCCGGCGAGCCGTTGTCCAGTCGCGCGCCGCGGGTGCTGTGTGTCGATGACAACCCGGCCAACCTGCTGCTGGTGCAAACCCTGCTGGAAGACATGGGCGCCAAGGTCCAGGCGGTGGAAAGCGGCTACTCGGCCATCGAAGCGGTGAAACAGGAAGCCTTCGACCTGGTGTTGATGGACGTGCAAATGCCCGGCATGGACGGTCGCCAGAGCACCGAGGCGATTCGCACCTGGGAAAGTGAACGCCACGGCACACCGCTGCCCATCGTCGCGCTGACCGCCCATGCCATGGCCAACGAAAAACGTGCCCTGCTGCAAAGCGGCATGGATGACTACCTGACCAAACCCATCAGCGAACGGCAACTGGCCCAGGTGGTGTTGAAATGGACCGGGCTGGCCCTGCGCAATCAAGGCCCGGAACGCGGCGCCGAAAGTTTCGGGCAGGCCACGCAATTGCCAGTACTGGACCACGAAGAAGGTTTGCGCCTGGCGGCCGGCAAGGCGGATCTGGCGGCGGACATGCTGGCGATGCTGCTGGCATCGCTGGAGGCCGACCGCGAAGCCATTCGTATCGCCCGCGACGCCAACGACCGCAACGCCCTGATCGAGCGGGTTCACCGCCTGCACGGCGCCACCCGGTATTGCGGCGTGCCACAACTGCGCGCGGCCTGCCAACGGGCCGAGACCCTGCTCAAACAGGACGACGCCAAGGCCATGCCGGCCCTGGATGAACTGGACATGGCGATTGCCCGGCTGGCCAGCGAGGCGCGGGTCAGCGCGTAAGCCTCACACAGCAAAGAGGCTTTCCTGTGGCGAGGGGGCTTGTCCCCCATTGGGCTGCGTAGCGGCCCCAAAAAAAGCGGGAGCGCTACGCACTCCAACGGGGGACAAGCCCCCTCGCCACAAAGGCAGCTTTCCATCATCAAGAAGGAATATTTGATGCGCATCATCCTCTTCAGCAGCCAGACCTACGACCGCGAGAGCTTTCTCGCCCAACCGTTGCCCGAAGGTCTGCAACTGCAATTCCAACCGGCCCGGCTGAACCTCGACACCGTGGCCCTGGCCGAACACCACGAAGTGGTCTGCGCCTTTATCAATGACGACCTCAGCGCCCCGGTGCTGGAGCAACTGGCCAACGGCGGCACGCGCCTGATCGCCCTGCGCTCGGCCGGCTACAACCATGTCGACCTGGCCGCCGCCAAGCGCTTGGGCCTGACCATCGTGCGGGTGCCGGCCTACTCGCCCCATGCGGTGGCCGAACATGCGGTCGCGCTGATCCTGGCCCTCAACCGTCGTCTGCACCGCGCCTACAACCGCACCCGCGACGGCGACTTCAGCCTGCATGGCCTGACCGGTTTCGACTTGGTGGGCAAGACGGTCGGCGTGGTGGGTACCGGGCAGATCGGCGCCACGTTCGCCAAGATCATGGCCGGGTTCGGCTGCCAGTTGCTGGCGTACGACCCCTACCCCAACCCGCAGGTCGAGGCCCTCGGTGCGCGCTATGTGAGCCTGCCGCAGTTGCTCGGCGAGTCACAGATCATCAGCCTGCACTGCCCGCTGACGGCGGACAGCAAACATTTGATCAACGCCCAAAGCCTGGCCCATATGCAGCCCGGCGCAATGCTGATCAACACCGGGCGCGGCGGTTTGGTGGACACTCCGGCGCTGATCGACGCGCTCAAGGACGGCCAACTCGGCTATTTGGGGCTGGATGTGTACGAAGAAGAGGCCCAGCTGTTTTTCGAAGACCGCTCGGACTTGCCCCTGCAAGACGACGTACTGGCACGCCTGCTGACCTTCCCCAACGTGATCATCACCGCGCACCAGGCCTTCCTGACCCGCGAGGCGCTGGGAGCGATTGCCGGCACCACCCTGGCCAACATCGCGGCGTGGGCTGATGGGCAGGCGCAAAACCTCGTCGAAGGATGATCAGCGGTCACATAGCCGCGCCATGATGGGTCGCGGCCCGTGATAGGATGCCGCGCCTATTTGGAGGATCCATGGCCGAACACGATTTCCGCTTCAGCTTGCTGAGCCCGCAACACACCCTGATCGAATGCCGCGCCCTGGTGCCGGGCCGTTATCAGGTCACCGGCAACGGTGGCTCGATCAAGCACGGCGACGTTCTGATCGTCACCCTGCGCGGCAGTAAAACCCTGTCGATGCGCCTCACCGTCGAAGGCGATGCGCGCTACTCCATCCGCCCGGCGGGCCAGTGGGTCGCCATGGCCCAGGGGCCGAAATTCGGCGAGCTGGAGATTCACACCTGGAAGGTCAACTGCGACAGCTGCGACAACGTGCTGGAGTTTGAATTCGCGGTGGAAACCAAGCTGACCAAGGAGCCGCTGCAACCGGCCGCCACTGCACGGGTTACCGAGCTGGGCTGGGCCACGATGGGTGACAAGCACCGCTGCCCGAAATGCCAGCAGGCCGCGCAATGAAAGCCGTGCTGATGCTGGCCGTGCTGGGCGCAGGCCTTGCGGGCTGCGCCAGCGATGAGGTCAAGCTCAAGCAGGATCACAGCTACGTGGTGGAATGGATCGGTGAGCGGCCGCTGATGGATTACGCGCACTTGACCGTGACCCTCGGCGCCGATGGCCGGGCTTACGGCAACGGCGGCTGCAACCACTGGTTCGCGCCCTACACCCTGGACGGCGACAAGCTGAGCTTCGGCAAGGTCGGCAGCACCCGCAAACTCTGCGCCGAGGCGTTGATGGAGCAGGAACACCGTTTCTTCCAGGCCCTGCAGGGCGTACAGCGCTGGGACATCTCGCCGATCGAACAGACACGTTTCTGGCCGGCGGACGGCAAGCCGTTGCGGTTGTGGCTGGAAGAAGGCTGATCAAGCACGATCTTTAAGGCAAAACAGATCCAAATGTGGGAGCGGGCTTGCTCGCGAAGGCGGTATGACAGTCACCAGATACATCGACTGATCCACCGCATTCGCGAGCAAGCCCGCTCCCACATTTTTTAACCGCGCAGCGCCTTGAGCTTGGCCAACACACCTTCCGCCGTCTGCTCACCCATCAGTTGCTCGCGCACCTTGCCCTTGTCATCGATGATGTAGGTCACCGGCAAGGCTTCGCTGCGAGGGATGTCGAAGATTTCGTCCGGGTTCTGCGCCAGTACGGTGAACTTGATGCCCAGTTTCTCGCTGGCGCTTTTGAGCTCTTCACCCTGGGCGTTGTCGAAGTTCACGCCGAACACCCCCACCGACTGGCCCTTGAGCTGTTCGGCCAAGGCGTTCAATTCAGGGATTTCGGTACGGCACGGGCCACACCACTCGGCCCAGTAGTTAACCACCAGCCATTGCTTGTCCAGGCGTTCGGCGGCCACTTTCTGACCGTATTGGTCAACGCCATAATCATTGCCACAGCCGCTGAGCAGCAGTGTGCCGATGATTGCCAATGCGCCTAACAGTCGCCTCGTCATGGGGTAATCCTTCGTAAAAATGAACGTTGGCTGCGGCCTATCGCCTCTCATGGTTTAAGGACGTGGCGCAGCGCGGGTAGAATACCCGCCACCTTACGCAAGATGCGACCCGCACATGACCGATCTGACGCTTTATCACAACCCGCGCTGCTCGAAATCCCGCGGTGCGCTCGAACTGCTGGAGGCCCGTGGCCTCACACCCAACGTGGTGCGCTACCTGGAAACCCCGCTCGACGCCGCGCAATTGCAGGCCTTGCTCGGCAAATTGAAGATCAGCGCGCGACAACTGCTGCGTACTGGCGAAGACGACTACAAAACCCTCAACCTGGCCGACGCCAGCCTCAGCGAGGCGCAGTTGATTGCCGCCATCGCCGCTCATCCGAAACTGATGGAGCGCCCGATCCTCGAAACCGCCGACAAGGCCGTGATCGGCCGCCCGCCGGAGAATGTCCTGGAGCTGGTTTCGTGAGTGCGCCGTATGTGCTGGTGTTGTATTACAGCCGCAACGGCTCGGTCAGCGAAATGGCCCGGCAGATTGCCCGGGGCATCGAGCAAGCCGGGCTAGAGGCGCGGCTGCGTACCGTGCCGGCCATCTCCAGCGAGTGCGAAGCCGTGGCGCCGAGCATTCCGGTCGACGGTCCGCTGTACTGCAGCCTCGACGACCTGCAGAACTGTTCCGGCCTGGCCCTGGGCAGCCCGACCCGTTTCGGCAACATGGCCGCGCCGCTCAAGTACTTTCTCGACGGCACCAGCAACCTGTGGCTGACCGGCGCCCTGGTCGGCAAGCCGGCGGGTGTCTTCACCTCTACCGCCAGCCTGCACGGCGGCCAGGAAACCACGCTGATGTCGATGCTGCTGCCGCTATTGCACCACGGCATGCTGATCACCGGCCTGCCCTACAGCGAACAGGCGTTGCTGGACACCAAAGGCGGCGGTACGCCCTACGGCGCCAGCCACCACTCCGGTGCCGACGGCAAGCGTGCGCTGGATCAGCACGAGATCGCCCTGTGCCGCGCCCTCGGCCTGCGCCTGGCGAAGACCGCCGCGCTACTGGAGAACGGCCGTGGCCAGGAAGCCTAAGGTACTCCCGCCCCAAGCCTGGCTGGAGCCACGGGTCAAGGCGATGCGGGCGCTGAGCCTGCTGGCGTTTCTGGGTCTGGTGGGGTTGCTGTGCGCCTACTACCTGGTGTTCGCCGACCTGCATGGCGCGCGGCCGTGGGTGATTCTGCTGATCGAACTGGTGCCGCTGCTGTTACTGGCACCGGGGATGATTCTGGGCAGCGCGCGCGGGCATTCGTGGATGTGCTTTGTGGTGAACTTGTACTTCATCAAGGGCGCGCTGGCGGCGTATGACCCGAACCGGCAATGGTTTGGCGTGCTGGAAATGCTGGCGAGCCTGGCGGTGTTCTGCACGGCGTTGATGTATGTGCGGTACCGTCATCAGTTGAATCGGCGGTTGGCGGGGGAAGGTTTGCCTGCCTGAATGCATTTATTCAGGCAAAGCCGCCATCAATGTGGCTGGGGAGCTTGTTGTGGCGAGCCCCCTCACCACAAAAGCCCCTCACCACAGGGTTATTTGTCAGGCTCAGTGGTTAACGGTGTAGGCCAACATCATCGACAACTGGCACATCGCCCGCCCGCTTTCGGCATGCCACTGGTTGAACGCGCCCTGTACCGTGGCCAGGTCCCGCAGGCTGGTCGGTACCTTGTCGACAATCTTCTGCGCGTTCAGCGCCGCCACCACGTCATAGCTCGGCACGAACGTGTCCTTGCCCACCATCCGCAAAAAGCGCGGCGCCGACAGCCCGCCCAACTGGTGGCCGTGCTTGCTCAGGTACTTCCACAGGCCGACGATATCGGTCACCGGCCAGTCAGCGATCAACGCGCCGAAACTGCCCTTTTCCTTCTCGATATCCAGAATCATCTGCGCATTGCGCGGCACGCTCTTGAGCTTGCCCAGGTGGCGGATGATGCGCGTGTCCTGCATCAGCCGCTCCAGGTGTTCGGCACCCATCAGCACGACTTTTTCCGGATCAAACCCAAAGAACACCTGCTCGAATGCCGGCCACTTGGCGTCGACCACGCTGTGCTTCAAGCCGGCGCGAAACACCCGCAGCGACAGGGTCGACAGGTAGCGGTCATCGCTGATCTTGCGCAGTTTCGCCGGGGTCAGGGGCACGGGCAGATGGGCTTCCAACTCGGCCGCCGAACCGAAACGGTTCAGACAATATTCGTGCAGCCACTTGTAATCGCGCATGCCCTCTCCTAAGGATTGAAATGAAAACGGCGCCCAGGAGCGCCGTCTGTCAGAGCGGTGAAATGGCTCAGAGGTTCACTACGTTGACGAAGCGCGATGCGGCACTTTCGTCGATACGCAGGCTGGTGAAGTCGAACAGGTTACGGTCGGCCAACTGCGAGGGCTGCACGTTCTGCAAGCTGCGGAAGATGCTGTCGACGCGGCCGGGAGTCTTGCGGTCCCAGTCCTGGAGCATGTCCTTGACCACCTGGCGTTGCAGGTTTTCCTGGGAGCCACAGAGGTTGCACGGGATGATCGGGAATTGCTTGAGGTCGGAGTACGCCTGGATGTCTTTCTCATGGCAGTACGCCAGCGGGCGAATCACCACGTTGCGCCCATCGTCGGCCCGCAGCTTGGGCGGCATGGCCTTGAGGCTGCCGTTGAAGAACATGTTCAGGAAGAACGTTTCGACGATGTCATCGCGGTGATGACCCAGGGCCATCTTGGTCGCGCCGATCTCGTCGGCAAAGGTGTAGAGCGTGCCCCGGCGCAGGCGCGAGCACAGCGAGCAGGTGGTCTTGCCTTCCGGGACCAGTTCCTTGACCACCGAATAGGTGTCTTTCTCGACGATGTGGTACTCGATCCCCAATTCCTTGAGGTAGGCCGGCAGCACATGCTCGGGAAAACCCGGCTGCTTCTGGTCCATGTTCACCGCGACGATCTCGAACTTGATCGGCGCAACCTTTTGCAGGTGCATCAGCACGTCGAGCATGGTGTAGCTGTCCTTGCCGCCGGACAGGCAGACCATGACCTTGTCGCCCTCTTCGATCATGTTGAAATCGGCGACTGCCTCACCGGCCTGGCGACGCAGGCGTTTTTGCAGTTTGTTCTGGTTGACCGTAAGAGTGCCCATGGCGCTTGGATCCGCGAAAGGTGTGTGACGAAAAGCCGGGTATTTTACCGGGATGGGCGAGCGAGTTCCAATTAACAGACCCCGCCGCGATTAAGCCCAATGTTTACAGCGCAATTTGCTCTAAAGCCCTACAGTTTTTCAGGTCATCACTTCCTATACTGCGACATAAGGTCGCACATATATCCAGACCTTTCAGGCCAATTGGCCCGTGGGCGCTCCACTGGGGGGCGATGGTAATAACGACAGGAGTGACTGGCATGATCCATCACGTCGTGGGACTTTTCACCCACCCCGATCAGGAATGGCGGGAAATTCGTGGCGATAAAGAAGAAAGCATCGGCCACATGTACCTCACCCACACGCTGATCCTCGCGGCGATCCCCGCTGTATCAGCCTTTATCGGTACCACTCAGGTAGGTTGGGTCATCGGCAGCCGCGCCCCGGTGATGCTGACGGTGGAAAGCGCGTTGTGGATGACCCTCATGTCTTACGCCGCGATGCTCGGTGGCGTGGCGGTGATGGGCGCGTTCATTCACTGGATGGCCCGCACCTATGACGCCAACCCCAGCATGGCGCGCTGCGTGGCGTTTGCCACCTACACCGCGACACCGCTGTTTATCGGCGGGCTGGCCGCGCTGTACCCGCATATGTGGCTGGGGATGGTCGTCGGCACGGCCGCCATTTGCTACACGGTGTACCTGTTGTACGTAGGGCTGCCGACCTTCATGAATATCCATCCGGACGAAGGTTTTCTGTTTTCCAGCTCGGTGCTGGCGGTAGGCCTGGTGGTGCTGGTGGCGATCATGGCCTTTACCGTGATCGTCTGGGGCCTGGGCGTAGGCCCGATCTACACCAACTGACGCGGTTCAACCCGCAGGAAAAGCCACCGCAAGGTGGCTTTGTGCGTTATGCATGACCATTCGGCGCCTGACAGATTCGGATACACCCTGGTTTGCGGCATACTGGACGTCTCTGGAGATATGTACAGCATGCCCGAGCAACTCAATACCCGCGTCGAAGATTGTTTCCTGCAAGCCGAATCCTTTTTCAAACGAAGCTTCAAACGCCCCCAGGTCAGCCTCAAGCTGCGGGGCCAGAAGGCCGGTGTCGCGCATTTGCACGAGAACCTGCTGCGCTTCAACCCGCAGTTGTACCGTGAAAACAGCCAACACTTCCTTAAACAGACGGTCGCCCATGAAGTGGCGCACCTGATTGCCCACCAATTGTTCGGCGAGCACATCCAGCCCCATGGCGAGGAATGGCAGTTGATCATGCGTGGGGTTTACGAACTGCCGCCGGATCGCTGCCACACCTATGAAATCCAGCGGCGGCGGGTGACGCGGTATATCTACCGCTGCCCGTGTGCCGACAGCGACTTCCCGTTTTCGCCCCAGCGTCATGGGCTGGTAAGCCAGGGGCGGCGGTATTTGTGCCGCAGGTGCCGGCAGACTTTGGTGTTTACCGGGGAAACCAGGGTGGAATAAGGGCCTCATCGCAGGCAAGCCAGCTCCCACATTGGAATGCATTTCAACTGTGGGAGCTGGCTTGCCTGCGATAGCGTCAGCCCAGGCGCTACTGAATCACCTTGGCACGCCGCAGATCGTCTATCTGCCGAGCACTGAAGCCCAACTCTGCCAACACCTCATCGCTGTGAGCGCCCAATGCCGCTCCGATGTGCCTGGCCGCCGGCAAGCCTTCGGAAAACTTCAGCGGACAGGCTATCTGCGCCTGTGCGGAACCATCGCCCCGCGGCACCTGGCTGACCAGCTCCCGGGCTTTCAACTGTGGGTGCTCGACGGCCTCGCTCAGGCCCAATACCGGTTCGACACACGCATCAATTCCGGCAAACAACGCACACAGCTCATCAAAGCTGCGTTTCTCGAACTCGACCTGCAACGCCCGCTTGAGGGCTTGCTGCTGCTCGGGTTTGGGCGACAAGCCCTGCGCGGCCAACTCCGGCCGCCCGAGCGCCGTACACAACTGCTGCATAAAGGCCGGCTCCAGGCTGCCCACCGACAACCAGCGCCCTTCCCGCGAACGGTAATAGTCGTAGAAGCTGCCGCCATTGAGCACCTGGTTCTCCCACGCCGGCTCCACGCCACACGCCAGGTAACCCGCGCCGGCCATGGCATTCAGGCTGAACGCGCAGTCGGTCATGCTCACGTCCAGGTATTGCCCTGTTCCGCTGTGCTGCCGGGCGATCACCGCCGCCAGCAAGCCGACCACCGCGTGCAACGAGCCGCCGCCCACATCCGCCAATTGCACGCCCAGGGGCAACGGGCCGCTGTCCTGACGCCCGGTGTAGCTGGCGATACCGGCCAGGGCCAGGTAGTTGATGTCATGGCCGGCGCGGTCCTTGTAGGGGCCGGTCTGGCCGTAGCCGGTGATGGAGACGTAGATCAGCTTCGGGTTGATCGCCTTCAAGGCCTCGTAGCCCAGGCCCAGGCGCTCCATCACCCCGGGACGAAATTGCTCCAGCACGATGTCGTAGTCCGCCACCAACTGCCCCACGATCGCCACGGCCTCGGCCTGCTTGAGGTCCAGGGCCAGGCTGCGTTTGTTGCGATTGAGGTAGGCATGGCTGGCCGATACACCCTGGTCATGGGGCGGCAACACCCGCAGCAGGTCCATGCGCGTGGGCGACTCGATGCGCAGCACCTCGGCGCCCATGTCGGCCAGCAGCAACGAGGCAAACGGCCCCGGCAGCAAGGTGGAGAAATCCAGTACTTTGAGGGACGCCAAGGGGCCTGACATGAACACTCCGATTCCGGTTCGATGAGTCACAGAGTAGGCAATCCCGGCAGAAACCGGCAATCACCTTAACCAACACCAACAGTGACCGTTGTGCTCGAACAGGCATAAAAAAACCCATCCGAAGATGGGTTTTTTACACGCGGTGCAGCCTTACTTGACGGCGGTTGGGGTCGGGCCTTCGGCCACGCCCAGGTCGTCTTCTTCACGGGTCTCGGAGATACCGCGACCACCGGAAGCCAGTTCGACTTGCAGCTTGTCTTCGTCCAGTTCCTTGACCCACTTGGCCACAACCAGGGTCGCAACGGCGTTGCCTACCAGGTTGGTCAGTGCGCGGGCTTCGGACATGAAGCGGTCGATACCCAGGATCAGCGCCAGGCCGGCAACCGGCAGGTGGCCAACAGCCGACAGGGTAGCGGCCAGTACGATGAAGCCCGAACCGGTTACGCCAGCCGCGCCTTTGGAGGACAGCAGCAGTACCAGCAACAGGGTGATCTGGTGGGTGATGTCCATGTGGGTGTCAGTCGCCTGGGCGATGAACACGGCAGCCATGGTCAGGTAGATCGAAGTACCGTCCAGGTTGAAGGAGTAGCCAGTCGGGATAACCAGGCCCACTACCGACTTCTTGGCGCCCAGGCGTTCCATTTTGATCAGCATGCGTGGCAGTGCGGACTCGGACGAGGAAGTACCCAGTACGATCAGCAGTTCTTCACGGATGTAGCGGATCAGTTTCAGGACGCTGAAGCCGTGAGCGCGGCAGATGCCACCCAGCACGATCAACACGAACAGGATGCAGGTGATGTAGAAGCAGATCATCAACTGGCCCAACTGCACCAGCGAACCTACACCGTAGGCACCGATGGTGAACGCCATGGCGCCCAGGGCACCGAGTGGCGCGAGCTTCATGATCATGTTGATGATGTTGAACATCACGTGGGCGAAACGATCGATGAAGTCCAGCACCGGCTTGCCGTAGGCACCCAGGCGATGCAGGGCGAAACCGAAGATCACCGAGAACATCAGCACTTGCAGGATGTCACCGGTCGCGAACGCGCCAACGATGGTGTTCGGGATCACGTTAAGCAGGAAGCCAACGATGCTCTGGTCTGCACCGGCAGTCACGTAGGCCGCGACTTTCGAAGCGTCCAGGGTAGCCACGTCGATGTGCATGCCGGCGCCCGGTTGCACAACGTTGACCACGACCAGGCCGATCAGCAGGGCGATGGTGGAAACGATTTCGAAGTACAGCAGCGCGTAGCCGCCGGTTTTGCCGACCGATTTCATGCTTTGCATGCCAGCGATGCCGCTGACAACGGTGCAGAAGATGATCGGGGCGATGACCATTTTGATCAGCTTGATAAAGCCGTCACCCAGTGGCTTGAGGGCCACGCCGGTCTGCGGGTAGAAGTGACCGAGCAAAATACCGATAACGATTGCAACGATCACCTGGAAATACAGGGATTTGTACAGTGGCTGACGAGTCGTCATTGCAAAGTTCCTCAATCGTCTCGTGTGGCAAATATCCGCCATTGCCCACGACACTTGAATTGCGAACCCTCCTGCACTGGAGGGATTTGTTGTTTGAGAGCCCGCTCAAGGCCGGTCTCCCTGCGCTCTGTATCGCAAGCGTCGTGCCACATTGGCTGAAAACCGCTGAAGGCCTTTAGACATCAGCGCTCGGGGGATTTTCAGCTTCAGACAGCGCCTGTAGACAGTGGCGGGTTTCCGCCTACACGCCCGATCTCGTCCTACAATTTGGCGGATATCCGCCTTGTTGCCCCCGCACAGGATGGCTAACATCCGCCACTCAATGGACGAGGCCCCTCATGCGTGAACGTACCATCGCCAGTCACTACGCCCGGGCCGCCCTCGGCGGTGCGCGCCGGGCCGGTTTCGATTACTCGGGCCTGCTGCAGCAAGTGGGCATTACCCCGGAATTGCTGAGCGAACCCCGCGCCCGCATCGCCCCGGAACAATTCACCCGGCTGCTGCAGATGCTGTGGTTGGCGCTGGATGACGAATACCTGGGTTTCGCCGAAGGCCCGAGCAAGCGCGGCACTTTCGCCATGATGTGCCACGCGCTGATTCATTGCCGCACCCTGGAGAAGGCTCTGGAGCGCGGTCTATTATTTTATAGCCTATTCCCGCAGGGTCCGCGCTGGCGCCTGACGCGCGAGGGGGAAATGGCCCGCTTGAGCCTGGATGATTCGCAGCTCTGGGACCCGGATCACTTCCTCAGCGAATGCCTGCTGGTGATCTGGCATCGCCTCGGCAGTTGGCTGATCGGCCAGCGTATCCGCCTGGACCAGGCCACCTTCAGCTACCCGATGCCGCCCCACGCCACTGAGTACGACTTGCTGTTCCCCTGCCCGCAGGTGTTTTCGGCGCCCGCCAGCAGCCTGGTGTTTCCCAGCCGCTACCTGAGCCTGCCGCTGTTGCAGGACGAGCGCACCCTCAAGCATTTCCTCGAACGTTCACCGGCCGACCTGTTGTCACGCCCGGATGAAGGCGACAGTTTGAGCAGCCAGTTGCGGCGCTTGTTAAGCCGCGACCGTACGCCCTGGCCCGACCTGGAAGCCGTCGCCCAGCACCTGCATATCAGCCCGCAGACCCTGCGTCGGCATTTACGGGAAGAAGGCACCAGCTTTCAGGCGCTCAAGGATGAATTGCGCCGGGACATTGCGATTTATCATTTGGGACGGGCGGATTTGTCGCTGCAGGAAATCGCCGAGCAGTTGGGGTTTTCCGAACCGTCGGCGTTTCATCGGGCGTTCAAGAAGTGGACCGGGCTGACGCCGGGGGCCTATAGAGCGCAGGAAAGTTAGATAAGCGTTGCCAGTACCCGCCTCATCGCGGGCAAGCCCGGCTCCCACAGTTTGATTTGTGGACACAGTCACAATGTGGGAGCTGGCTTGCCTGCGATGAGGCCGGTGCAGCCATAAAGATCACACGGCCGGAAAGTGAATCTTGAACGCGGCCCCCCCTAGCGGTGAATCCCCCAGGGTCAACCGTGCGCTGTAGCTTTCAATGATGTCCTTGACCACCGCCAGGCCAATGCCCTGCCCCGGATGCTGGCGGTCGAGCCGCTCGCCCCGTTGCAGGATGCGCGCACGCTGGTCCGGTGGCACGCCGGGGCCGTCGTCTTCGATGCACAGCTCGGTGCCTTCCAGGCTTTCCTGCAAGCTGATGCGCACTTCGCTCAGGCACAGGCGGTAGGCGTTTTCCAGCAGGTTGCCGAGCAGTTCCAGCAAGGCGCCCTTCTCGATCGGCACGTCACAGTCGTCCGGCAAATCGAAAGCCACCTTCACACCCTTGTCGCGATAGACCTTGTCCAGGGTATCGCACAGGCTTTGCAGCACCGGCTCCAGCCGCACCTGGTGACGCACCAGGCCGCTTTTACGCAGGCTGGCGCGCTGCAACTGGTAGCTGATCTGCTGGCTCATGCGCTCGATCTGCGATTGCAGCACCCAGGCCTGGTCCCGGTCTTCGGGGCGCTGGGCCATGTCTTCGCTCACGCCCTGCAACACTGCCAACGGGGTTTTCAGGCTGTGGGCCAGGTCGTCCAGAGAATCGCGGTAACGGGTGCGTTGCTCACGCTCGCTGTGGAGCAAGCGGTTGAGAGAGCCGGTCAGGCGCAGCAGTTCGCGGGGGTGTTGCTCGCTGAGGCTTTCCCGGGTGCCGCCTTCGATCTCATCCAGCTCCTGGCTCAGCCGGCGCAGCGCTTGCAGGCCCCAGGTCAGGCCCAGCCACAACAGGGTGAGCAGCACCAGCAAGGCGGCGCCGAAACCCAGGTAGAGGTTTTCCCGCAGGCCTTCGAGGGTCAGTTGGTATTCGCGCACCGGTTGCAGGGCGACAATACTGAACGCCGCGCTCTTGCCGCCCAGCAGCTTGACCTCGACGTCATAGACAAAAAATTCCTGGCCGTTGGCCTCGCGAATCCGTGCGAACTCGTTGCCGCGCCCGTCATAGCGCGGCTTGTAGTTGATGTTCTCTTCCTGGGTGGCACGCGAACGCCAGACCAGGTGGCCTTCGCGGTCATAGATGTAGCCCAGCAGGCGGCTGTCGGTGAGGTTGAAGCGCTCATCCGGCAACTGCGCGGGCATCAGCAGGCGATTGTTTTCAACCCGGGCAGCCGAAATCAGCGTCGTGACATCCGACGCCAGGCGCTGCTCGATGGAGTCTTGCAGGGCCAGGCTGAAGGCGCCCTGCATGGCCGGCAACAAGGCCAGCATAAACAGCACGGCCAGGGTGGTGGCCGCGAGCATCAACCGCACACGTAACGAGCGAATCAACGGCAGCGCTCATTAAACAGGTAGCCCAGGCCGCGCACGGTGTCGATCGGCTTGAACCCTGCCGGGCCTTCCAGCTTGCGACGCAGGCGGCCCACCAGCACTTCGATGACGTTCGGATCACGCTCGTCGTCATCGGGGTAGAGCTGTTCCATCAAGCGGTCCTTGGCGACCACCTGCTGATGGTGACGCATCAGGTATTCGAGGATGCGGTATTCGTAGGCGGTCAGCGCCAGTGGCTGTTCGTCGAGGGACGCCTGCTTGCGATTGAGGTCCAGCAGCAACGGCCCGGCGACGATGGTCGATTGGGTAAACCCGCTGGAGCGGCGCAGCAGTGCGTTCATCCGTGCTTCCAGCTCTTCGAACTGGAACGGCTTGACCACGTAGTCGTCGGCACCGGCGGCCAGGCCTTCGACCTTGTCCTGCCAGTTGCCGCGGGCGGTCAGGATCAGGATCGGAAACGTTTTGGCCTGGGCGCGCAGTTGGCGGATCAGGTCCAGGCCGCCCATGCCCGGCAGGCCCAGGTCAATGATCGCCAGGTCATGGTTGAATTGCCCGGTCTGGTACAGCGCCTCCTCGGCATTGGCGACGGCCTCGACCACGTGACCGCTGTCGGTAAGGCGGGTCAACAGGTGATGACGCAGCAACGCCTCATCTTCGACAACCAGCAATTTCATAAAGCTCTCCAAGGCAAATCAACTTTCCAACTGGGGTATATCATAGCGGCCCTGCAGGTCTTGCTGGCGCAGTTTACTGCCGTTGAAGTGACCTGACAGGTTTTCATTGCCTACGCGATAGTCCGACTGCGCAGTGTGCTGGCCCAGGGACTGGCCCCAGGGGGCGGCGTGTTCGCCGGCATCTTCAAAGCTCACCCGCTGAAGCAGGCTGTAGGGCTTTTTGCTCTTCTCTTTGGAGAAACCCGCGAAACTCGCGTCAGAGGCCTGCACGCCAGCAGTGGCACTGAGCATGGTTAACGCCAACATCAGCTTCTTGATCGCAGTCATGGTGCTACCTCATACGCTTTGGCTTTGGGTACGGGGCCAGACTACGCAGACGCCCCTGAACTCCCCCTGAACACTCTCTGAACCTGGGCTGAACCGAGGCCGGCTACTGTGTAAAGAGTTATTTACGTATCCCCGGCCGCAGGCTATCCAGCGGCCCTCCAACTCGGCAAAATACCCGGCATGAATTCCCTACCCGCTTGCTGCACCCCACTTGATGCCCATTGGCCGTTGCCCGTCGCCTTGCCCGGCACGGTCTTGCTGAGCACCCGTTTTGACCCGGCCCTGCTGGTCATCGGCGACTTCCAGCGCAGCGCCGTGCCGCCGCCCGCGAGCATCCAGCGTTCGGTGGCCAAGCGGCAGGCGGAGTTTCTGGCCGGTCGGCTATGTGCCCGCGCCGCGCTGCAACAACTGGATGGGCTCGATTGCGTGCCGGCGATTGGCGAGGACCGCGCGCCGGTCTGGCCCGCCCACATCAGTGGGTCGATCACCCACAGCACCGGCCATGCGGCGGCCATCGTCGCCCACAAGGCCCAATGGCGCGGGCTGGGGATGGACCTGGAAAACCTGCTGACCCTGGAGCGGGCGGAACGCCTGGCCGGGGAAATCCTGACGCCGGATGAACTGCAGCGTATGGCGGCCGGGCCGCGGGAGCAGATTGCGCAGGTGGTGACGTTGACGTTTTCGGCCAAGGAGAGCCTGTTCAAGGCGCTCTACCCGATCGTGCAGAAGCGCTTCTATTTTGAGCATGCCGAGTTGCTGGAATGGTCGGATACCGGCCATGCGCGACTGCGGTTGCTGACGGACTTGTCCGCCGAGTGGTGCCATGGCAAGGAGCTGGAGGCGCAGTTTGCGGTGGATGGCGGGCAGTTGTTGAGCCTGGTGGCCGTCAGCGCCTGAAGCACCGTCATCGCAGGCAAGCCAGCTCCCACCCTTGATCGGGTTCACACTGCAAAATGTGGGAGCTGGCTTGCCTGCGATGGCCGTTTCAGGTTTTCTCTTGGTCTCTTGGCCAACTCAGGCTGAAACACGCGCCCCCCAGGTTGTTGCTCTTGCTGATCAATGCCCGGCCGCCGTGCCAATAGATGATCCGCCGCACAATCGACAATCCCAACCCGTGCCCGCCCGACGCACGGGTGCGGCTGTCGTCCAGCCGCAGGAACGGTGTGAAGATCCGCTCCCAGGCACTTTCCGGCACGCCCGGCCCGTCATCTTCCACGTCGATGCGGCAGCGCACCTGGCCCACCTGGTAACTGATCAGCACTTGCCCCTGGGCATGGCGCATGGCGTTGCTCACCAGGTTTTGCAGGGCACGGTGCAGGTAGCGCGGCTCGGCTTCCACCCACGCATCGTCCCAGTGGGCCGATGACAGGCAGATGCCCCGTGCCACATTGATTTCCGGGCGCAGCGGCGACAGCTCCTCAATCACCTGATCAAGCAACGCACTGAGGTCGACCCGCTGGAAGTCCAGCGCCGGCGAACCCTGCTCCAGCCGCGCGTAGGTGAGCATTTCGTCCACCAGGCCATCGAGGTCCTGGATATCGCTGTCCATGCCTTCCATGTACTTGCGCCGCGCTTCAGGCGTGGCCGCGTCACCGATCATCTCCAGGCCGAATCGCAGGCGCGCCACCGGGGTGCGCAGTTCATGGGACACCGCTCGCACCAGTTCGCGCTGGATCGCCAGCAGGCGTTGCAGGTGTTCGGCCATGCCATTAAATGCCGCTGCCAGGCGGCCGACCGAATCGGCACCCCGGGCCGGCACCCGCACTTCCAGGCTGCCTTTGGCGATACGCGTGGCGGCGGCCTCCAGGCCACTGAGGCGCCGCTCCAGTTGGCGCACCAATAAATAGACGATCAAGCCGATCAGGGTCAGGCTGATCAGCGCGATCAGGATCAGCCATTGCGCCGGGTAAGGGTTCATCTGGTACAGCGGCCCGATTTCCAGGACCCACGGCGTGCCGACCATGCCGGCAAACACCCGGATCGAGTCGCCGCCCTTGCCCAGGGCCATCACGGTATCGCCTTCGGACACCCGGCGGCGCTGGTCATCATCCATATCCGCCTGATCGGGCATCACCAGGTGCATCTCGAAACCAAAGCCTTTGGCCTCTTTCAGGTCGGCGAGTTTCTGCGGCTGCTCGGCCACCGGGAAACGCACCAGCTCATCGGCCAGCAGGTAAATAGTCGCGCGGGCCAGCTGTTCGCTGATTTGCTGCACTTCACCGGTGAGCAACAGTTGTTCCTGGTCGCTGACCAACCGCAGCACCCTCGCTGCGTGAGGCCCGGTTTGCTCCACCAGCACCTGGCCGCGTTGCAGGCGGGTGCGCTGGCTCAGGTCCAGGTGCGCTTCGGCCACGGTCTGCAACTCGAGCGGGATGCCCAGCAAGCGCTCCCACACCGCCAGCGCGCGGCGGCGCTCGATGGCGCTCATGGGTTGCAGGTTGTCGCCCATCAGCGCGAAGGTGCCGTGGGCCAGGCGCTCGCGGTACTGGCCGCTGCGCACTTCATTGAGCAGGTGCAAGGCCAGTACGCCGAGCAACGCCACCAGAATCAGGGCCGCGCACATGCCGCCGTAGATGCGCAGGAAGATCGAGTTCACGGCGCAAGGTCAGCAGCAGCTTCGGGGACGAACAGGTAGCCCTTGCTGCGAATGGTCTTGATCAGCCGCGGATGGATGGGGTCGTCGCCGATTTTCGGGCGGATCCGCGAGATGCGCACGTCGATGGAGCGGTCCTGGCCGTCATAACCAATGCCGCGCAAGGCGGTGAAGATTTCTTCCCGGGACAGGATCCGCCCGGCATTCGCCACCAGCAGCCACAGCAGGTCGAATTCGGCACTGGTCAGCTCGATGCCCCCTTCGTGCAGCCAGGCTTCACGCAGGGCGTTGTCCACCACCAGCGGGCCGAACTGCAGGCGCCGCTGTTTTTCGGGCGTGGCCGGCTCGACGCTTTCGCTGCGCCGCAGCAGGGCCTGGATCCGCGCCAGCAACAGGCGTGGGCGCACGGGTTTGCACACGTAGTCGTCGGCGCCCATGTCCAGGCCCAGCACCTGGTCCATGTCGTCGGTACGCGCAGTCAACATCAGGATGACCCCGTCATAGTGCTCGCGCACCTTGCGGCAGATGCTCAGGCCGTCTTCGCCGGGCAACATCAGGTCGAGGATCACCAGGTCCGGCTGTTCGGCGATGATCCGTGCCGCCGCCAGGGCGCCATTACCCTCCACCGACACCCGCAGGCCGTTGCTCTCCAGGTAGTCACGGGTCAACTCGGCCAGTCGTTCGTCGTCCTCGACAATCAATACCTGCCAGGCTTCTTGCTCCATGCGTTACCTCGGTTCTCATTATTGTAGGAGCGGGCTTGCTCCTACAGTTGTCATGTGGAGTGAACAAGATATTGCGTGAATTAAAGGACGATTGTAGCCATGAGCCAGCCCTCCAGCACAAGCGCGCAAATGCGTTCGGACATCGTGTTTTTTTGTGATAGGGTTCGCGCCCGCAAAAATTCAACCAGGTGTTTTCACCTCGGAATATCCGGTGACAAACGGCGCAATGCAGCAGTACTGCGGCCTACACGGCTGTTCCACGTTTCATACACATTTTACCCACAGCGTTATCCACAGGTAGTCCGTTGCTAAGCACCCCAAAACGCATTATCTTGTAGGTCGTCGCAAAAAAAACCCTACATGTAGGGTTTTCAGCGAAAAGACCAAACACAAATCAGACAAGAAACTCAAGTCCTTTCTTGCTCCTGTTTGGTTGAACTTAAGCCTTTTTCAGAAGACCAAACCGCGCACGCGGATGGCAGCCGTTTTCTGTCCCGATCAGGCGAAAACGGTACGGGTGTTGCAGTACGAAACTGTCACCCACCAGGAATACGGTAAAGAGCCCCAAGGCTTGTAACCGAAGACTTCGGCATGGAAGCGGCGCGAACAGCTCCCTTCCTCCTGTCCCGAAGTTGTTATGCCAGGCCCAGGCCTGTTGTAAGTGCTTCAGGACGGAACGGTGGGCACCGTGATGGTGCCCAAATAAATATAGAATGTGGAGACAACCCCCCATGCAAACCGACACAACTCGCGAGAACCCGCAAGGCTCCGTGCCGCAGGCCGCTGATTCGAACCTGGATCTGTCCGCCACTGCGCCCGGCCAACTGCGTGTGATCAAGCGTAACGGCACTGTCGTTCCTTACACCGATGACAAAATCACCGTCGCCATCACCAAAGCGTTTCTTGCAGTTGAAGGCGGCACCGCTGCTGCCTCGTCGCGCATCCACGACACCGTTGCCCGCCTGACCGAACAGGTCACCGCAACGTTCAAGCGTCGCATGCCATCGGGCGGCACCATCCACATCGAAGAAATCCAGGACCAGGTCGAACTGGCCCTGATGCGTGCCGGCGAGCAGAAAGTTGCCCGCGACTACGTGATCTACCGTGACTCCCGCGCCAAGGAACGTGCCGTACGCTCCCCGGCCGAAGAAGCTGCCGTACAAGCTCACCCGTCGATCCGCATCACCCTGGCCGACGGTACGTTTGCACCGCTGGACCTGGGCCGCCTGAACACCATCATCACCGAGGCCTGCGAAGGCCTGGAAGAAGTCGATGGTGACCTGATCCAGCGTGAAACCCTGAAGAACCTGTACGACGGCGTGGCCCTGACCGACGTCAACACCGCCCTGGTGATGACCGCCCGTACCCTGGTTGAACGTGAGCCGAACTACTCGTTCGTGACCGCGCGCCTGCTGATGGACACCCTGCGTGCCGAAGGCCTGGGCTTCCTGAAAGTCGCCGACAGCGCCACCCACCACGAGATGGCCGACCTGTACGCCAAGGCCCTGCCTGCGTACATCGCCAAGGGTATCGAATTCGAACTGCTGAACCCGGTCCTGGCCACCTTCGACCTGGAAAAACTCGGCAAGGCAATCAACCACGAGCGCGACCAGCAGTTCACGTACCTGGGCCTGCAAACCCTGTACGACCGTTACTTCATCCATAAGGACGGTATCCGCTTCGAACTGCCGCAAGTGTTCTTCATGCGCGTGGCCATGGGCCTGGCGATTGAAGAGAAGCAGAAAGAAGACCGTGCCATCGAGTTCTACAACCTGTTGTCGTCCTTCGACTACATGTCGTCGACCCCGACCCTGTTCAACGCCGGTACCCTGCGTCCACAGCTGTCGAGCTGCTACCTGACCACCGTGCCGGATGACCTGTCGGGCATCTACCACGCGATCCACGACAACGCCATGTTGTCCAAATTCGCCGGCGGCCTGGGTAACGACTGGACGCCGGTGCGTGCACTGGGTTCGTACATCAAGGGCACCAACGGCAAGTCCCAGGGCGTTGTACCGTTCCTGAAAGTGGTGAACGACACCGCCGTTGCAGTTAACCAGGGTGGCAAGCGCAAAGGCGCTGTGTGTGCCTACCTCGAAACCTGGCACATGGACATTGAAGAGTTCATCGAGCTGCGCAAGAACACCGGTGATGACCGTCGTCGTACCCACGACATGAACACCGCCAACTGGATCCCTGACCTGTTCATGAAGCGTGTCTTCGATGACGGCAAGTGGACCCTGTTCTCGCCATCCGAAGTACCGGACCTGCACGATCTGACCGGCAAGGCCTTCGAAGAGCGCTACGAGTACTACGAAGCCCTCACCGAATACCCGGGCAAGGTCAAGCTGTTCAAGACCATCCAGGCCAAAGACCTGTGGCGTAAAATGCTCTCCATGCTGTTTGAAACCGGCCACCCATGGCTGACCTTCAAAGACCCGTGCAACCTGCGCAGCCCGCAGCAGCACGTGGGCGTGGTCCACAGCTCGAACCTGTGCACCGAGATCACCTTGAACACCAACAAGGACGAAATCGCCGTTTGCAACCTGGGTTCGATCAACCTGCCGAACCACATCGTCAACGGCAAGCTGGACACCGCCAAGCTGGAACGCACCGTGAACACCGCCGTTCGCATGCTCGATAACGTTATCGACATCAACTATTACTCGGTACCACAGGCGCAGAACTCCAACTTCAAGCACCGTCCGGTTGGTCTCGGCATCATGGGCTTCCAGGACGCGCTGTACCTGCAGCACATTCCTTATGGTTCGGACGCTGCCGTCGAGTTCGCCGACAAGTCCATGGAAGCGGTCAGCTACTACGCGATCCAGGCTTCCTGCGACCTGGCCGACGAGCGCGGTGCCTACGAGACGTTCCAGGGTTCGCTGTGGTCCAAAGGCATCCTGCCGCTGGATTCGCAACAGATCCTGATCGAGCAACGTGGCCAGAAGTACATCGACGTTGACCTGAACGAATCCCTGGACTGGGCGCCGGTACGTGCCCGCGTGCAGAAAGGTATTCGTAACTCCAACATCATGGCCATCGCACCGACCGCCACCATCGCCAACATCACTGGCGTGTCGCAGTCGATCGAACCGACCTACCAGAACCTGTATGTGAAATCGAACCTGTCGGGCGAATTCACCGTGATCAACCCGTACCTGGTTCGCGACCTGAAAGCCCGCGGCCTGTGGGACTCGGTCATGATCAACGACCTGAAGTACTACGACGGTTCGGTGCAACAGATCGAGCGCATCCCGCAAGAACTCAAAGAGCTGTACGCGACCGCTTTCGAAGTGGACACCAAGTGGATCGTCGACGCGGCCAGCCGTCGCCAGAAGTGGATCGACCAGGCTCAGTCGCTGAACCTGTACATCGCCGGCGCATCGGGCAAGAAGCTGGACGTGACCTACCGCATGGCGTGGTACCGTGGCCTGAAAACCACTTACTACCTCCGTGCCCTGGCCGCTACCAGCACCGAGAAGTCGACCATCAACACCGGCAAGCTGAACGCTGTTTCCAGCGGCGGCAACCACGGTGATGATTCGGTACTCGCCGCACCTGCCGGCCCGGCGCCAGTGCCTAAAGCCTGCGCGATCGACGAGCCGGATTGCGAAGCTTGCCAATAAGCTGAGCCCACCCTGGGTCTAACCACCCAGGGTTGAAAAACCCCCGATAGGCCTACGGCGTATCGGGGGTTTTCTTTTGCCCGCAAAAACGTGGGCAGAGGCCTGGAACAATATCGACGAACACCACATACCGCACGTACCGGCAGACGACCAAAAAAAAGCCCCTCGATCGAGGGGCTTTCCGGTGAAGCGGCTTAAAGCGACAGCATCAGGTCATCTGAATGATGGTCTGCATGATGGTGCTTTGGGTGGAGATGGTCTTGGCGTTCGCCTGATAGTTGCTCTGGGCCTTGATCAGGTCCACCAGCTCGTTGGTCAGGTTGACGTTGGAGTTCTCCAGGGAGTTGGCCACGATCGAACCCAGGGTACCGACTTGCGGGGTATCAAAACCCGGCTGGCCCGACGCGAAGGTTTCTTTCCAGGTGGTGCCGCCGGCAGGTTGCAGGCCCTGTTCGTTGTTGAAGCTGGCCAGGGAGATCTGGCCGATGGCCTTGCTCTGCTGGTTGCTGAACGTGGCGAACAGTACGCCGCTGCCGTCGATTTTCAGCCCGGTGATTTGACCGGTGGCGTAGCCATCGGTGGTCGGCGGGTTACGGTAGGTGGCGGAGTTGTACTGGGTAATGTTCGCCATGTTGACGGCAATCCCCGTAGGGTTGGCGCTCGCACCGTTGGCCTTCCACACGCCATCGGTCACGGTGCCGGGTACCCAGCCGGAGATGGTCAGCGTGGTGCCTGCCGTGCCGGCGGTATCAATCCCGGTGAGCTTGCCGGAGCCATCAAACGTCAATGTCGACGGTACCGGTGGCGTGGACGGTGTACCCGTAGGCGACGAACCATCCGGATTGCGGCCATCGATCAGCGTATAGGCGCTCCACTTGTTGCCGTCTGTTTTAACCAGGTACTGCACCATCGGGTGCGCGTTGCCCTGCGAATCGTAGAGCGTGGTGGAGTACTGGGTGGTGAAGCTGTCGGTCTTGGTCGGATCAAAAGGGTGCAGGGTTTGATCGATCGGCGTCTCGGAGGAGTTCAGGTTACTGGTGGAGTCCACCTTGGTGGACGCCTTCGGCGGCAGGTACGACAGGTTGAGTTGCAGGTCGGTCAAGCCACCCTTCTGGATGTTGCCGTCTGCATCCGCCGCGTAGCCTTGCAGGCGCGAGGTACCGGTGTTGTTGGTGATGTAGCCGTCCTTGTCTGCACGGAAGGCACCGTTACGGGTGTACTCCAGCGAGCCGTCGCTGCCCTTCTGCACGAAGAAGCCGCCGCCCTGGATCGCCATGTCCAGCGTACCGCCGCTGTTGTTGACGTCACCCTGGGTGAACTGCTGGGACACTGCCGCCAGGTTCACGCCGTTGCCGATGCTGTTCTGGCCGGTGCCCAACTTGGACGCCGCGTAGATATCCGCGAATTCCGCACGGGACGACTTGAAGCCGGTGGTCGCGACGTTGGCGATGTTGTTGCCGGTCACGTCCAGTTGTTTGTTGGCCGCATAGAGGCCGCTAAGGCCGATGTTAAAAGACATTGTTCTCTCCTTTTGCCGTAGTTAGCCGGCTCTATGTACCGATAGTCTGAATTTGCGACAGCTTGATACTGCCCATGCCGCCCGCCAGGTTGAGCAGCATTTCGCCGCCGGTCTGGCTCAGAGTCACGCTTGTCACCGTTGCCGGCAGCGAGGTGGCCAGGGCAACCGCGTCACCCTTGTCATTCTTGGTAGTGGCATTGAAGGTGTAGGTGCCGGGAGGCGCGGTCTCGCCCGCATCGTTCTTGCCGTCCCAGACAAAGCTGGAATTGCCGACGCTCTGGGCGCCCATGTCGATGGTGCGAACGACGTTGCCGTCCTTGTCGGTGATCTTGACGGAGACGTTGCCCGTCGCCGCCGTCACCGCCACGGAACCGGTCATGCTCTTGCTGGTATCAACCATGGCCTTGTCGGTCTGGGTGATCACCGAGCGACCCACCAGCGATGAAGCCTGCAGCGCCTGCGAGGAGCTGAAGTTGCTGGAAATCGCGTTCACCGAGTCATTCAGGGTGTTGATGCCTTCCAGGCTACTGAACTGCGCCAGCTGTGCCACGAACGCGCCGTTGTCCTGGGGCGACAGCGGGTTCTGGTTTTTCAGCTGGGTTACCAGCAGTTGCAGGAACGCGTCCTTGCCCAACGACTGGTTGCCGGTAGCAGCGCTGGAAACGCTGGAGACGTTGTCTGAAGCAGACTTGACCTTGGAATTGAAAAGGTCCTGGACCGCCGTGTTGGTCGAACTGGTATCAACAATGGCCATTATTTGGCGCCCCTTATCACTGACCCAGGGTCAGGACTTTCTGCATCATGGTTTTGGCGGTGTTCATCATTTCCGCGTTGGTCTGGAACGAGCGGCTGGCGGAAATCATGTCGGCCATTTCCTCGACCACGTTGACGTTGGGGTAGTACACGTACCCTTTTTCGTTCGCGGCGGGGTGGTTCGGCTCGTAGCGGGCTTCGAGGTTGCTCTGGTCTTCGACCACACCGAGCACCTGCACGCCCTGGCCTGCGGCATCCTGGTTCTGGAACAGCGAGTCGCCGCTACCGCTCTGGCCACCCTGGCCGCCCTGGAACATGGTGGCGAACACCGGGTGCCGGGCGCGGTAGGTCTGGTCAATGCTCGACGACACGGTCTCGGCGTTGGCGATGTTACTGGCGACGGTGTTGAGGCGCGTGGTCTGCGCGCTCATGCCACTACCGGCAATATTGAAAACACTGGCGAGGGACATGGCTTACTCTCCACGCAGGGCTGACATCAGCCCTTTGAATTTGCTGTTGAGCAGGGTGAAGCTGGCCTGGAAGTTCACCGAGTTCTCGGCGTAGGCCGATTGCTCCAGCTGGGCGTCCACGGTGTTCTGGTCGATCGACGGTTGCATCGGCGTGCGATACAACAGCGACTCGTCACCATTGCCCAGGCCTTGCGCTTCGATATGACGGCTGTTGGTCATGTTCAGGGCGAAGGTGCCGTTCTTGGTCTTGTCTTGCTGTGCGGCGAGCACGGCAGAGAAGTCCAGGTCCCGAGCCTTGTAGTTCGGGGTGTCGGCGTTGGCAATGTTGTTGGCCAGGACTTCGGCACGCTGGGCGCGGAAGCCCAGGGCTTGTTCGTGGATACCGAGCGCTTTATCGAAGCTGATGCTCATGGCGGAAACCTTTAGGGGCTGACCTGCTTTTCGTAACTAGGATTTAGCAAGGGCCATGCCAAGTTGCCTGAGCGCCGTAAATCAAGGGCTTGCGAGAGATTTGCCGGCGGCAATGCCAGAAAAGCGGCAAAGGGTTTCCGCGAAACGCCAGTAAAGCGGCAATGCCGGCTTGCCGCTTTGCGGCCATAAAAAAAGGGAGACCTCTGCAGGCCTCCCTTTTTTGTTCAAGCGCTCATCACTTGGCCTGGTAAATGATCCCCGGACTGCACTGCACCATCTGGTAATGATCCGGCAAACCGTTCAGCGCCTCGGAAGCGCCGAGGAACAGGTAACCGCCACGCTTGAGGGTGCCGTGGATGCGCAACAGAATGTCTTTCTTCACCTCGGCCGAGAAGTAGATCAACACGTTGCGGCAAAACACCATGTCGAACTTGCCCAGGCTGGCATAACTGTCCAGCAGGTTGAACGAGCGAAACTCCACCCGGCTCTTGATCGGCGCCTTGACCGCCCAACGCCCCGCACCCTTAGGGTCGAAGAAACGCTGCAAACGCTCCGGGGACAACCCGCGCCCCAGTGCCAGGCTGTCGTATTCGCCGGTCTTGCAATTGGTGAGCATGGTGCCGGACAAGTCAGTGGCAACGATTTGCGCC
This sequence comes from Pseudomonas sp. 1912-s, assembly GCF_029269205.1. Lineage (NCBI taxonomy): Bacteria > Pseudomonadati > Pseudomonadota > Gammaproteobacteria > Pseudomonadales > Pseudomonadaceae > Pseudomonas > Pseudomonas sp. 1912-s. The sequence goes on from NZ_JARIXR010000009.1 coordinate 99,501, forward strand.
CCGGCCTTCAGCTGGCCCATGTTGGTCCGCTCGAACTCGTCGATGGACATCGAAATCGAATACGGCTCCTGCCCCGACGAACAGGCCGCCGACCAGATGCGCAGGCGCTGGCCCGGGGCAGCCTTGATGGCCTCGGGCAACACCTTGTTCTTGAGCACCTCGAACGGATAGGTGTCGCGAAACCACAAGGTTTCGTTGGTGGTCATGGCATCGACCACCATCTCCTTGAGCCCGCTGCGCGGCTGGCCCTGGATCCGCTGCACCAACTCCCCGAGGGACTTGATGCCTTGCTGCTCCATCAGTTTGTTGAGACGGCTGGATACCAGGTACTGCTTGTTTTCACCGAGCAATATGCCACAGGCTTTTTCCAGGAAGACCCGGAACTGTTCGAAATCCAAATTACCCGTAGACAATGATACCGCCTCTTAAATCGTGTGACCGCCAGGGAAAAAGCCCCTAGCCGTGATCTGCTGCCTTGATCCGGTCAACTACCCGGGATGCCAGGTCATCAGGGCGGAACTTGGCCAGGAAGTCATCGGCACCGACCTTCTTGACCATCGCCTGATTGAATACACCGGACAACGAAGTATGCAGGATGATATGTAATTTTTGCATGCGTGGGTCGTTGCGTATCTCGGCCGTGAGGGTGTAACCGTCCATTTCCGGCATCTCGATGTCGGAGATCATCATCAGGAATTCTTCTTCCGGCTTCTTGCCCTCATCCACCAGCTTGCGCAGGTAATCCAGGGCCTGGCGACCGTCATTGAGCGCCACCACTTCAACGCCAACCGTCTGCAGGCAGCGGGACACCTGCTTGCGTGCCACCGAGGAGTCGTCCACCGTCAGCACCCGCAGCGAGATCGCCTTGTGCGCGGTCTCGGCGTCTACTACGCCGACCGATATCGCCTCGGAGGTCGGGGCCACTTCGGCGAGGATTTTCTCCACGTCGATGATTTCCACCAACTGGTTGTCGACCCGCGTCACGGCCGTAAGGTAGTGATCGCGGCCGGTGCCCTTGGGCGGCGGATGGATCTCTTCCCAGTTCATGTTGACGATGCGTTCCACCGAGCGCACCAGGAAACCCTGGGTCTTGGTGTTGTACTCGGTGATGATCACGAACGGACTTTCGCGGTCCTGCAAACCCGCCGAACCGGTGGCCATGGCCAGGTCAAGAATCGGGATGGTCGCGCCACGGATGTTCGCCACACCGCACACCACCGGGCTGGACTTGGGCATTATTGTCAGCTTGGGACACTGCAGCACTTCCCGCACCTTGAAGACGTTAATCCCGTAAAGCTGCTTGCCGTCCAGACGAAACAGCAGCAACTCCAGGCGATTCTGCCCCACCAGCTGTGTGCGCTGGTTTACTGAATCCATTACACCGGCCATGCCCAGACTCCTACGCTAAAACTTAGGGGTACGACGCGTACCCAACACTAAACGGCACGAGCTTTGCTTTTTTATTGGCCATGGACATCAAAACGACAGTTTCCCGACGCCCCCGATCCCCACAGTACCGCAGATTGCTCTGCGTCTCGATGGCGTTGCTTGCCTTGGCTGCGGGCCAGTCGGCCCGTGCCAGTAACGTCACCTTGCCTGATCTGCTTATCGGCGTCACTCAAGGCTTTCTTGAGTTCACTGTAGAAGATTATCTGGCGACCACACAGACGCCCGGGCGCTATGAAATCCAGGTCAACCAGCTGGATCCGCGCCTGCGCATGCCGATGTGCGACAAGGAATTGACAGCCTCCCTGGAAAGCCCGGCCCAGCCCATCGGGCGCGTGACCGTGAAGGTGCGCTGCGAAGGCGCCTCGCCGTGGACGGTGTTCGTGCCGGCCCAGGTCAAGCTGTTTCGTGACGTGGTGGTGGTGACCCGGCCGTTGAAACGCACCGGAATCATTGGTTACGAAGACGTTGCCATGCGTGAACGGGACATCAGCCTGATCACCCAGAGCTACCTCACGTCCGTTGACCAGGCGATCGGGCAGAAACTTACCCGACCAATGGTCACCGACCAGGTGATTACCCTGGTCAACCTTGAACAGGCCGAAGTGGTGCGCAAGGGCGACCAGGTAGTGATTTCCGCCAGCAGCGGCGGATTGAATGTAAAAATGCCCGGGGAAGCCCTGTCCAATGGCGGCATGAGTGAACAGATTCGCGTCAAGAACCTCAACTCCAACCGCGTGATCAAGGCCCGGGTGACGGCACCGGGGCAGGTTGAGGTGGCTTTATAGATCACTGGCATAGGACGCCAGCTTTTCCTACACTGTGCGCAAAGCAGCATCGCGTATAGGTTTATTGTCAATCGAGCCTAAAGTTTGTCCGGGTATGGCCGAAAACATGGCAAGCGTCCAAATACCCAGAGGTTTTTTTAACATGGTCATCGATTTCAGTCGTTTGAATAACGCCCTGCCAACGCCTGGTTCTTCGCGCACCAACGGTGCCAAAGACAGCGTTGAGGCCAAGTCCCAGCCTCTGCCTGCCAAGACAGAACAGGCCGGTGCCAGCCAAAGCGGGGAATCGGTACACCTGAGCAATGAGGCTCAACAGTTGCAGAAGGTCACTGACTCGCTGAGCGATCAGCCGGTTGTCAATAAATCCCGCGTGGCCGAATTGAAGCAGGCGATTGCGGATGGCAGCTATAAGGTCGACAGCAACCGTGTAGCCAGCAAGCTGCTTAACTTCGAAGCCGAGCGCTAGGCAAAGGCCTGCGCCAGGCTTTTGGACGCTTAAACCCCAAGGCCAGCCATGCACGACGAAAACTTGCTACAACTGATCATTGAAGATTTGGCTCCCGCACAGCAGTTGCTGGAGTTACTTCGGGAAGAATCCCTGGCCCTGTTCGGCCGCGACATGCGCATGCTGGAAGAAATTCTGGCGCGCAAGCAATCGCTGATCGTCCTGCTGGAACAACACGGCAAGAAACGCAGCCAGATTCTCGTCAGCCTGGGCCTGCCTGCCGACCACAAAGGCCTGGAGCAACTCGCCAGCCACTCCACGGTCGGCGACCAGTTACTGGCCCAGAGCAAAGAACTCAACCAGTTGCTGACCCTGTGCCAGGAGACCAACACCGTCAACGGCCAGGCGATCCAGCTTCAACAAGCCACGACCGCCAATCAGTTGCGTATCCTCCACGGCGGCGAGCCTCCGGCCCTCTACAATGCTCAAGGCTCCACTTCACGCCTGGCCAAGCCAAGCACCCGCAGCCAAGCCTGAAACCAGTTTAAGCGCGCCCTATCCAAGGCGCGCCACATGCTGGCAAAATGACTTCACTTGCGTGTAGTCGTATTTTGTCTGGAGATGGAAGAACCGTGTTCAACGCCCTTAACGCGGAAGATGCTCCGCAGCCACCCAAGGTACTCACCACGCCGCTGGAAATCGCTGGCACCTTGCGGATGCTGCAAGAGAGCCACGACCCGCTGATCATCACCTTCCACGAACGCAACCAGCGCTTTCAAAGCTACCTGGTCGAAGTCGACCGGGACAGCAAGTCGCTGGCCCTGGACGAAATGATCCCGCGTGACGGCGAACGCTACCTTGAGAATGGCGAAGCTTTCCGTATCGAAGGTTTTCACGATGGCGTGCGAGTGGCCTGGGAAAGCAACGGCACCCTGACCCTGGACGAAGCCCACGGCCACCGCGTTTATCGCGGCAGCATGCCCGACGAAGTGATTTACCATCAGCGCCGCAATGCGTTCCGCGCGGCCCTGAAGCTGGCGCAACTGGTGGGCGTCGAGCTGGGCGGTGAAAAACTCAAGGCCCCCATCGGCGGCAAGCTGCTGGATATTTCCGCCACCGGCTGCAAATTGCGTTTCGAAGGGGACATCTCCGAGCGCCTGCAACTGGGCCAGGTCTACGACCGCTTCATCGCCGCCCTGCCCTTTGGCAGCATGACCACCTCGGTGGAACTGCGCTACCTGCACTTCGAAGAAAGGATCAACACCACCTTCGCCGGCGTGCGCTTTCACAACATGAGCGGGCTGGTGCAGCGCCAGGTCGAGCGGTTTGTCTACCAACTGCAGCGTGAAGCGCGTCGGTTCGACAAGGACGACGATCTTTAAGCAGTCAAAGGTCGCGACAAAAAAACGGGCAGCTCCTTGAGGGAACTGCCCGCTTTTGCTTTCAGGGGCGCGCCCTGCTCAGGTCGTGAGGGTGATCATCCGGGTCCGGGTGCTCCGGGGGCTCGGTGACAAGTTCCTGCTCATCCACCACCGGCTCGGGATCGACCTCGGGCTCCGGGTCCGGAACGGCGGTCTGCATCTGCTCCTGCACCACCTGCTCATCCACACGCGGGTCCAGGCACGCCACCAGTGGCGAACTGGACATGCTGTCGGGCATTGCCACGTGGTGCAGGGGAGCGTCGTCCACCTGATGCAGGTTGGTGACCGCCTTCGGCCGGATGCGCCAGACCAGGATCAACGCACACAGGCTGAAAAACGCGTACAGCATGTGGCTGCCGAACAGCTTCATCACCACACCGGCCAACAGCGGCCCCACACTCGCGCCGACCCCGTAGGTCACCAGCAACATTGCCGTGAGCGACACCCGGCGATCGCCCTCGACGTGGTCATTGGAGAACGCCACGGCCAACGGATACAGGCAGAATTGCACCAGGGAGCAGAGAAAGCCCGCAACAAACAGCACTTCCAGCGGCACCTGGCTCATGATCGCCAGCGGCAGCGCGGCCACCGCCAGGCACAAGGCGAAGCAGCGGATCAACAATGCGCGGTCATAGCGGTCAGACAACCAGCCCAGCGGCCATTGCACCAGCAGCCCGGCGAAGATGCAGCTACCCATGAACAGACCGACCTGCTCGGTGGTCAGCCCTTGCTGCGAGGCATAGAGCGGCGCCAAACCATAGAACGAACCCACGATCAGCCCAGCACCCAACACGGTACTGAGGGACTGTGGCACCCGCTTGATAAAGAAACGCGGCTCCATCGGCGCCGGGTGCAGGGGCGCCGGGTGAATGCGGCGAGTCATCGCCACCGGTACCAGGCACAGCGCAAAACACAGCGCGACCAGCATCAGCAACTCAAGCCCCAATTGCGGGTGCATCACAAGAATCAGTTGGCCCAGCACCAGGCCCAGGTACGACGCGATCATGTAGCCGCTGAACACCACACCCCGCTGCTTGGCGTCTGCCTGCTCGTTGAGCCAGCTCTCGATGACCATGTACTGGCACATCATGCCGAGGCCGACAATCATCCGCAGCACGATCCAGGCCGGCAGCCAATTGATCAGCCCGTGCCCGAGCACCGCCGCGCCGACAATCCCGGCACAGGTGGCATACGCCCGGATATGCCCGACCCGGGCAATCAGGCGGTGACCGATCTTGCCCCCCAATACCAGGCCAAAATAGTTGGCCGCCATCAACGCACCGACCCACAGGCTGTCGACATGGTCTGCCGCCAGGCGCAAGGCCAGGTAAGTACTGAGCAGGCCGGAGCCGATCAGCATCATCAAGGAGGCAAAATAAAGGGCTCGAAAAGATTTCCAGATCTGGCGCATCGGCGTTCCGAGCGGCTCCTTGCAGTGGGGGTTCAGGGCTACCGGAATGATAGTCCCGCGTCGTCGGGTCCGGACAGCCAAAACACGCGGTTGCCGGGGAATATTTTGCTCATGCCAATTGGCTACGTGTCAGACGCTCGACAATGTCCTGCGAGGTACACGATGCAGACGAATACTTGCACCGCCCTGCCCTTGCCTCCCGTGTGAACCTCAAACGCCGGCAAGGTTCGGTTGGTGTTTGAAAAGACTGACGCACCTGGACGCCCAGCCACAAAAAAGCCCCGCCAGATAAATCTGATCGGGGCTCTCTGACGTTTCAGCCACTTGGGCAGCAACGATTATATGGTGTCCCAGGGCCGGTTCGAACGGCCAACCTTCCCCTTAGGAGGGGGATGCTCTATCCAATTGAGCTACTGGGACTAATGACAGCCAACCGGCAATGGGCGCGGCGACGGACGGCGTGCATGTTAACGGCGCAGGTGAATTTTGTCATGTCGTCCGTGGGCTTTTTGAGTGTAGGCCCATGCCCGGGGCTGCAACTTGTATTGCGCTCAATGATTACGGGCAATCGCAGCCATCGTGCAAAATGCACTCCCCCAAAATGCCATCATTGCAAATTGCAACATGACACCAATCCGGCAAGTAATTAACTATTTGATTTTAAAGGATTTATTGTCAAATAAAGACTGGCACGGCGCCTGCAATCCTTTATTCTACAAATACAGTCCGGCCCAGCCATCTGCGGAGAACATACCCATGAACAGCGCACTTCTACTAGCCCTCAATACCGTTGCATTGGCTGCGCTGGTGATGTTCCATTTTCAATCCAACACCTCCGACGATGCAGCGCAAGTCAGCCAGGCGATCCCCCATCACCTGCAGCAACGCCCGCAATTGGCGGTCATGAAGCCGGACATGCAATCACCGCTGCAACTGACCCAGGGCACCCAAGTTGCCCCTTCGACTGAACACTGGGTTTTCTGAACCGCTTACCGGAGTATTCCATGACCAAGCCCGCCTGGCTGTTTCTGACACTGGCCCTGGCCTGCGCCGGCCTCGGCCTGAACGTATTGTCGCAAGACCTGCAGACCGTCTCTTTCGTCGCCGCCGGTGTGTTTGGCAGCCTGTGGGTACTGGCAATCGTCATTGGTCGCCGCATCAAATTCGACCCCGTACTGCGCTGAATCTCCCCGCTCGTCGCCCTTCCGAAACTAGCTGCCACCTACCGGATCATTCGTCCGGGCAGCTGACCATATGTCGCTCCGCCCTCGTAAATTGGCAATTTGCCACTAATCTTAAAGTTAAGGGCAAAAGGCCATATTGCTATAGGATGTGCGCCCGAAAAGCCTTTTGCGCCTAGGGCCCACGGCCTTGCCCCCTGTTTGGGTGCAACCGTGGAAAAGTTTTCCAACCAGTCCGCAAATTTTGAAATGAGTACTGGCATAAAGCCGGTAGCCGGTTCAATATTTGTCACAGAATTGACGCCAAGGAACTGGCAAATCTGAGGCATGATGCGGCCTCTTTGCAATTCAGGTTGAACATTTGGCAGCAAGCCTTGTCCTAACATTCATCTTGCGGCCAATTCCAAAAACCGCTCCCCTGAACTAACCGGTTAAATATATGCGCCCATTGAAACAGGCAATTTATTCCAGCCGTACGGCTGACAAGTTCGTCGTACGTCTGCCAGACGGAATGCGGGAACGCATTGCCGAGGTGGCTCGCAATCATCACCGCAGCATGAACTCCGAAATCATCGCACGCCTGGAACAAAGCCTGATTCAGGAAGGTGCGCTGGGCGACGAGCTGAGCATGCGCCTGGACAGCCCCGAGCTGTCACTGCACGAACGCGAACTGCTGCAGCGTTTTCGTCAGCTCTCCCACCGCCAGCAAAATGCTCTCGTCTCGCTTATTGCACATGACGTTGAGGCAGCCGCAGAAGCCAACTGATTGGCAACCGAAAGCTGAAAGCCAGCCATGCGCTGGCTTTTTTTTGCCTGTGATTTGGTAAAGAAAGGATCAAGGGGCACAAGCCCCCTGATCGGGAGAAGGGATCAAAGCAGGAAGATGGTGGCCAAGCCCAGGAAGATGAAGAAGCCGCCACTGTCAGTCATGGCCGTGATCATCACACTGGCGCCCATGGCCGGGTCTCGCCCGAGGCGCACCAGGGTCATTGGAATCAGCACCCCCATAAGGGCCGCCAGCAGCAGGTTAAGCGTCATGGCCGCGGTCATGACCACCCCGAGCGACCAGCTGCCATACAGCAGGTACGCCACGATACCGATGACACCACCCCATACCAGGCCATTGATCAGCGCGACCGCAAGCTCCTTGCGCATCAACCGCTTACCGTGCCCGGTGCCCACCTGATCCAGCGCCATGGCACGTACGATCATGGTGATGGTCTGGTTACCCGAGTTACCGCCAATACCCGCCACAATCGGCATCAGTGCAGCCAAGGCCACGAGCTTCTCGATGGAGCCCTCGAAAAGGCCGATGACCCGTGAAGCAATAAACGCGGTAATCAAATTGACCGCCAGCCAGGCCCAGCGGTTACGCAGGGATTTCCAGACTGACGCAAAAATGTCTTCTTCTTCCCGCAGACCCGCCATGTTGAGGACTTCGCTTTCGCTCTCCTCACGAATCAGGTCGACCATTTCATCGATGGTCAGACGGCCGATCAGCTTGCCGTTCTTGTCGACCACCGGGGCCGAGATCAAGTCATAACGCTCGAACGCCTGAGCGGCATCGTAAGCGTCTTCGTCGGGATGGAAACTCACCGGGTCACTGGCCATGACGTCCGCGACTTTCTTCTCCGGGTCATTGACCAGCAGGCGCTTGATCGGCAGCACACCCTTGAGAATGCCCTCGTAATCGACCACGAACAGCTTGTCGGTATGGCCTGGCAGCTCCTTGAGGCGGCGCAGGTATCGCAAAACCACTTCCAGGCTGACGTCTTCGCGGATGGTGACCATCTCGAAGTCCATCAGCGCACCGACTTGCTCCTCGTCATAGGACAACGCGGAGCGCACACGCTCACGCTGTTGGCCGTCGAGGGTTTCCATCAGCTCATGGACGACGTCACGCGGCAGCTCGGAAGCCAGGTCAGCGAGTTCGTCGGCATCCATGTCCTTGGCAGCAGCCAGGAGCTCATGATCGTCCATGTCGGCGATCAGGGTTTCACGGACCGAGTCGGATACTTCGAGGAGAATGTCGCCGTCGCGATCAGCCTTGACCAACTGCCAGAGGGTCAGGCGATCATCAAGCGGCAAGGCTTCGAGGATGTAGGCGACGTCGGCGGAGTGCAGGTCATCGAGCTTGCGTTGCAGCTCGACGAGATTTTGCCGGTGAACCAGGTTCTCGACCCGGTCATGATTCGGGCCTTCCTGGCGATGCGTCAGGTCTTCGACCACGCGCTGGCGCTGCAGCAGCTCAACGACTTGAGCCAGGCGATCCTGCAGGCTTTCTTGTGTTTTCTTTACTTCAACTTCGGTCATAGGCGAACTCCACTCCCAGCAGCGGGGCACGCCGGAAGGATCAATCAGTCAATTCATGATTGGTAAAACGGGGTACTGAGTAACTACTGGGTAAGTCCATGGAGGTGTTCCACAAGCCCCGGCGGGGCTGACGGGCGCAATGATACACCGGGCGGCCGCTTTTAACGTCAAAAAACTGGAAAGAACAAGCGCTTGCGACACAAAGCTGAGCATTGGCCGCAGATATGAACTGCGACGACGCAGCCCGAAAGGAAAACACATGGGCAGGAGAAAAAGTCGCCACAGGAAATAAAAACCCCAGACGGCAAAAAGCCCGCGCTAGGCGGGCTTTTTGTTGTTTGGTGCACTCGACAGGATTCGAACCTGTGACCGCTCGGTTCGTAGCCGAGTACTCTATCCAGCTGAGCTACGAGTGCAGATTGTGTTTTTAGACCAGATCACAACTGGTTGAAGCCAAGCTACCTGCATTGCTGCAACTAACTCTTAAATGGTGCACTCGACAGGATTCGAACCTGTGACCGCTCGGTTCGTAGCCGAGTACTCTATCCAGCTGAGCTACGAGTGCATTTGTTGCCGCGCATTATAGGCCGTTCAATCTCTATGTAAAGCTATTTTTTCGTTTAATTTCAACAACTTAGCGAAAAAACCAGATTGCAACGTACTAAGCAAATAATGGCGGAGAACGGGGGATTCGAACCCCCGACACCCTTTTGAGGTGTACTCCCTTAGCAGGGGAGCGCCTTCGGCCACTCGGCCAGCTCTCCGCAACACGGGGCGTATATTAACCAGCTTCATCCCCGTTTGCAAACATAAAAAACGATAAAAATTAATGGCTTGGTTCTTCGTCCTTCTCTTTCTTGATCCGCAGGTAGATTTCCTCGCGGTGGACAGCCACCTCTTTCGGAGCGTTAACCCCGATACGCACTTGATTGCCTTTGACGCCGAGCACGGTCACGGTGATTTCGCCATCACCAATAATCAGGCTTTCTGCGCATCGACGAGTCAGAATCAGCATACCTTTCTCCTCACGCATTTCATTTCGGGAACAACAGTCTGCAAAAAAAAGGCATTCGACCTACAACCAAATGGCCGTAGCCCTACCCGCCTAAGTATTGTCGAGCACAGGTAAAAGAACAGGTCTTCACCACGCACCCGGCAAAAAAATGAAAGGCGCGGATAACCGCGCCTTCCTGGCAACGCATCACTCGCCCTGTCGGGCCGGAGCGTCCAGCTCAAACGCGGTATGCAATGCGCGTACAGCCAGTTCCAGGTACTTCTCTTCGATCACCACCGACACCTTGATTTCCGACGTGGAGATCATCTGGATGTTGATGCTTTCCTTGGCCAGGGCTTCGAACATGCGGCTGGCAACACCCGCATGGGAACGCATGCCCACGCCCACGATCGACACCTTGGCAATCTTGGTATCGCCAACCACTTCACGGGCGCCAATCTCGCTCGCGGTGTTCAACAACACCTTCTGCGCCGCATCGTACTCGTTGCGGTGCACGGTGAAGGTGAAATCGGTGGTGTTATCGTGCGCAACGTTCTGCACGATCATGTCGACTTCAATGTTTTCGCCGCTGATTGGCCCGAGAATCTTGAAGGCCACGCCCGGGGTGTCTGGCACGCCACGGATGGTCAGCTTGGCTTCATCGCGGTTAAAAGCGATGCCGGAAATGATCGGCTGTTCCATGGATTCCTCTTCATCAATAGTAATGAGGGTGCCCGGACCCTCCTTGAAGCTGTGCAGTACGCGCAGCGGAACGTTGTACTTGCCGGCAAACTCAACGGCACGGATCTGCAACACCTTGGAACCGAGGCTGGCCATTTCCAGCATCTCTTCAAAGGTGATCTTGTCCAGGCGCTGGGCCACGGACACAACCCGTGGGTCGGTGGTGTAGACGCCATCCACATCGGTGTAGATCTGGCATTCGTCAGCCTTCAGGGCTGCCGCCAGCGCCACGCCGGTGGTGTCGGAACCACCACGACCGAGGGTGGTGATGTTGCCGTGCTCGTCGACGCCCTGGAAACCGGCGACAACCACCACACGACCGGCCTTCAGGTCAGCGCGAATCTTCTGGTCATCAATCTGCAGGATGCGCGCCTTGGTGTGGGCGCTATCCGTCAGAATGCGGACCTGGTTGCCAGTGTAGGACACCGCCGGCACACCACGCTTGTTCAGCGCCATGGCCAGCAACGCGATGGTCACCTGCTCACCGGTGGAAATGATCACATCCAGCTCACGGGGAACCGGTTGTTGATCGCCACTGATTTGCTTGGCCAGATCGATCAGGCGATTGGTCTCGCCGCTCATGGCCGACAGCACCACCACCAGGTCATCGCCGGCATCGCGGAATTTCTTAACCTTGTCGGCGACCTGCTCGATTCTTTCGACAGAGCCGACCGAGGTGCCTCCAAATTTCTGTACGATCAAAGCCATTTCTAAGCCGCCTCAGCCCGTAAAGGGGCGCCTATTATTCAATCAACCAGCACTGACCGAGCCCGTGACTAGACCACGGGCTCATTAACAGCGTCTTAAATACCTGCCTCGACAAACGGCACGGTCAGGGCCAGGGCCGCGTCCAGGGCACCGGCGTCTACACCACCGCCTTGCGCCATGTCCGGACGACCACCGCCCTTCCCGCCCACTGCCGCGGCGGCTTGCTTCATCAAATCACCGGCCTTGAGTTGGCCAGTAAGGTCCTTGGTTACACCGGCAACCAGAACGACCTTATCCTCATGGACACTGCCGAGCAGGATCACTGCGCGGCCGAGCTTGTTCTTCAACTGATCGACCAAGGCCAACAGCGCCTTGCCATCCTGACCGTCCAGGCGCACGGCCAGGACCTTCACGCCTTTGACGTCCAGGGCGGAAGCCGACAGGTCATCGCCCGCCGCGCTGGCCGCCTTGGCCTGCAACTGCTCCAGCTGTTTTTCCAGCTGACGGTTGCGCTCCAGTACACCGGAGAGCTTGTCGATCAGGTTGTCGCGGCTGCCCTTGACCAGGCTGGCCGCTTCCTTGAGTTGTTCTTCAGCCGCATTGAGGTAGGCCAGGGCCGCAGCACCGGTGACCGCTTCAATACGACGCACGCCGGAAGCCACACCGCCTTCGCTGATGATTTTCAGCAGGCCGATGTCGCCGGTACGGCTGGCGTGGATACCGCCGCACAGCTCCACCGAGAAGCTGCCGCCCATGCTCAGCACGCGCACTTCGTCGCCGTACTTCTCACCAAACAGCGCCATCGCGCCCTTCTTCTTGGCGGTCTCGATGTCGGTTTCTTCGGTTTCCACCGGAGTGTTCTTGCGAATCTCGGCGTTGACGATGTCTTCCAGGGCCTTCAACTGCTCAGGCTTGATCGCCTCGAAATGACTGAAGTCAAAGCGCAGACGCTGGCTGTCCACCAACGAACCTTTCTGCTGCACATGCTCACCCAATACCTGACGCAACGCGGCGTGCAGCAAGTGAGTGGCAGAATGGTTCAAGGCAGTTGCATGCCGTACGTCGGCATCTACTTGAGTGTCCACCGGCGCACCGACGGTCAGGTTGCCCAGCACCAGCACGCCGTGGTGCAGGAACGCACCGCCGGTCTTGGTGGTGTCGCGCACATCAAAACGACCGGAGGTCGAGCTCAGGAAACCACAGTCGCCGACCTGGCCACCGGACTCGGCGTAGAACGGGGTCTGGTCGAGGACCACAACCGCCTCGTCACCTTCGTTCAGCACGTCGACCGACTTGCCGTCCTTATAGATAGCCACGATCTTGGCCGAGCCAACGGTGGCCTCATAACCAATGAACGAAGTGGCTACATCAACCTTTACCAGCGTGTTGTAGTCCAGGCCAAAGGAGCTGGCGGAACGGGCACGGACGCGCTGGGCTTCCATCTCACGCTCAAAGCCTGCTTCGTCGATGGTCAGCTCGCGCTCGCGGGCGATGTCGGCGGTCAGGTCCATCGGGAAACCGTAGGTGTCGTACAGCTTGAACACCACATCGCCCGGCACCACGGTGCCTTTGAGCTCAGCCAGGTCCTGTTCGAGGATCTTCAGGCCGTGCTCCAGGGTCTTGGAGAACTGCTCTTCTTCAGCCTTGAGCACGCGCTCGATGTTGGCTTGCTGCTGCTTGAGTTCCGGGAAGGCATCGCCCATCTCGGCCACCAGCGCGGCAACGATCTTGTAGAAGAAGCTGCCGGTAGCACCCAGCTTGTTACCGTGACGGCAGGCCCGACGGATGATGCGGCGCAGCACATAGCCACGGCCTTCGTTCGACGGCAGCACACCGTCAGCGATCAGGAAGCCGCAGGAACGGATGTGGTCCGACACGACCTTGAGCGACGACTGATTGTCGTTGGCGCAGCCAATGGCCGCAGCCGAAGCGCTCAGCAGGTTGGTGAACAGGTCGATCTCGTAGTTGGAGTGAACGTGCTGCATCACCGCACTGATCCGCTCCAGGCCCATGCCGGTGTCGACCGACGGGGCTGGCAGCGGATGCAACACGCCATCGGCGGTGCGGTTGAACTGCATGAACACGTTGTTCCAGATTTCGATATAGCGATCGCCGTCTTCTTCCGGCGAGCCCGGTGGGCCACCCCAGATGTCGGCGCCGTGATCGTAGAAGATCTCGGTGCAGGGGCCGCACGGGCCGGTATCGCCCATGGTCCAGAAGTTGTCGGAGGCGTAAGGCGCGCCTTTGTTGTCGCCGATGCGAATCATGCGCTCAACCGGCACACCGATCTGCTGGGTCCAGATGTCGTAGGCTTCGTCATCGGTGGCGTAGACGGTCACCCAGAGCTTTTCCTTCGGCAGCTTCAGCACGCCGGTCAGGAAGGTCCAGGCGAAGGTGATCGCATCTTTCTTGAAATAGTCGCCGAAGCTGAAGTTACCCAGCATCTCGAAGAAGGTGTGGTGGCGGGCGGTGTAGCCCACGTTTTCCAGGTCGCTGTTCTTGCCGCCGGCGCGTACGCACTTCTGGCTGCTGGTGGCGCGGGTGTAGGCGCGCTTTTCCTGGCCCAGGAAGCAGTCCTTGAACTGGTTCATCCCCGCGTTAGTGAACAGCAGGGTTGGGTCATTGCCTGGGATCAAGGAGCTGGAGGCGACACGGGTGTGACCTTGCTCTTCGAAGAAGCGAAGGAAGGCTTCACGGATTTCTGCGCTTTTCATTAGGTTCTTCCACGGAGGCTGCGGCCAAAGGCCAGTGCTAAACGTCATCAGACGGAGCGACGGCAAAGGGCCGCATTATATCGGCCCTTTGCCCGTGGTACAGCGTGTTTATGTGATAGAAACAGTCAATTAGACGGTCTGCACTGTCATTTTCGGGAAAACTCGACGAATGTCGCGAGCACTTGCTCCATCTGTGCCCGATTGACGTCCAGGTGAGTGACCATGCGCAGGCGCGGCGCGGCACTCAACTTGATCCCGCGCTCGGCGGCAAACGCCTTCAAGGCCTGGGCCCGATCGCCGATATCAACGTAGACCATGTTGGTCTGCACCGGCTCCACCGTGTAACCCGCCTTGCGCAGTTCATCTCCCAGCCATTGGGCATTGGCGTGGTCGTCGGCCAGGCGCTGCACGTGGTGGTCCAGGGCATACAGCCCCGCCGCCGCCAACGAACCGGCCTGGCGCATGCCGCCACCGACCATCTTGCGCAAACGGCGGGCCTTGGCGATCAAGGCCGTGGAGCCGCACAACACCGAGCCGACCGGCGCACCCAGGCCCTTGGACAGGCACACCGACACCGAATCGAAGTGCCGGGCAATCTCCCGGGCATCCACGCCCAGCTTGACCGCCGCGTTGTAGAGTCGCGCGCCGTCGAGGTGCAAGGCCAGGCCGTGTTCCCGGGTGAATGCCCGCGCAGCCGCCAGGTATTCAAGAGGCAGGACTTTGCCCTGCATGGTGTTTTCCAGCGCCAGCAAGCGTGTGCGGGCGAAGTGGAAGTCGTCCGGCTTGATCGCCGCCAGCACCTGCTCAAGGTTCAGGGAACCGTCAGCCTGCACGTCCAGGGGCTGAGGCTGGATCGACCCCAGCACTGCCGCGCCGCCGCCTTCGTATTTGTAGGTGTGGGCCTGCTGACCGACGATGTATTCCTCGCCCCGCTCGCAGTGCGCCATCAACGCCAGCAGGTTGCTCATGGTGCCGGTGGGCACGAACAACGCGGCGGCAAAACCCAGGCGCTTGGCCAGTTCGGCTTCCAGGCGGTTGACGCTCGGGTCTTCGCCGTAGACATCGTCGCCACTGGCCGCAGTCGCCATTGCGTCGAGCATGCCTGGGGTCGGTTGGGTCACTGTGTCGCTGCGCAGGTCAATCACGGTCATCAAACTAGCCTCTAGCGGATTTGGGGCGTTTCTTGTGTTGATGATTACTGCGGGCAAACCCGCGGAATATCAAGCCCCGTGCTTGCACAATCGAATACCAACCAAACAAACCGATATAGGTTATCGATAAACCAACCGTGCAGTTTCTGAAAAACCATGATAAAAACTCTCCGCCGCCAGGGTTCTGGCGGCAACGTTCTCAGGGCGGGGTGTAATTCCCCACCGGCGGTAATTGCACGCAACGTGCATAGCCCGCGAGCGCTTGGCGCCTCGAACTGCCTCGGCAGGACGGCGACAAGGTCAGCAGACCCGGTGTGATCCCGGGGCCGACGGTCATAGTCCGGATGAAGAGAGAACGGGATTGGCACCTAAGGGCCGAACGCTGGATTTCATGCTCGCATGACCCGGCTGTCCGTACCCTTAAATCCCATTCGATTCATATCGCCCTGTTTTTTTCTTAAACAGGAGTCAGAACATGCAACCCACCGCAATCGACAGCAAAAGCAAAAACCATCACGGCGAGCGCGTCGCGTTTATCCAGGCCTGCTGGCACAAGGATATTGTCGATCAGAGCCGTAAAGGCTTCCTCGCCGAAATGATCGCCCAGGGCTACCAGGAATCGGACATCGATTTCTTTGAAGTCGGCGGCGCCTTTGAAATGCCCCTGCACGCCAAGCTGCTGGCCAAGTCCGGCCGTTATGCCGGTATCGTCGCGGCCGCCCTGGTGGTGGACGGCGGGATCTACCGTCACGAGTTCGTTGCCCAGTCAGTGGTCAGCGGCCTGATGCAGGTTCAACTGGAAACCGAAGTGCCGGTGTTCTCGGTATCCCTGACCCCGCATCACTTCCACGCGGGCAGCGAGCACCACACCTTCTTTTATGAGCACTTCGTGCACAAGGGCCAGGAAGCGGCACGCACCTGCGCCGACACCCTGCACAAGGTGCGCGCGCTGCGTCGCAATGAGCCACGGGCTCTAGCGGTTTAAGCAACACCACAAAGCCCAGTCTCAGAGCCGGGCTTGTGTGGGAGCTGGCTTGCCTGCGATAGCATCGCCTCGGTGTATCTGGCAGACCGAGTTGATCCTATCGCAGGCAAGCCAGCTCCCACATTTGACCGAGTCGGCCTCGGGATTCAGGCCAGGCTGGCATCCGTAGTCGGCACAATCAATATCCCGGCTCGCAAGCCATTCTTGACCTTCGGGTTCGGGAAGATGATGCGCGCGCCCTCCTCCTCGATGACCCAGCGGGTCTTGGCAATGTCCTCGGCCAGCAGGTAACCCTTCTCCAACTCCGAAAAGTTTTCCACGTCGGCCGGCAAATGCAGGACGAAGGTATCGCTGTGCTTGATCACTTCCCGTGAGACGCTGAACAGCTTCAGGCCGTCCAGGCTCTCGGTAGCTGGCTCGTTGCCTTCGATGATCTGCTTGAGGCGCGCCTCCAGGCGGGACACGTCCACGCCCTGGTTCTGCCCGAACGGCCGGGCCTTGCCCAGCTCCAGGGTAAAGGACTCGGCCTCCAACTGTTCGTAGGTAAACGCCGTGAAGGTGATCGAGGTCTTGTTCTGCAACAACACCGCTTCCATGCCGGCAGCTCGCAGGCGCGCCAGTTCGCGGCGTGAATGCTGGCGACCGTCCTTCCACGGGTACAGCGCGAACTGCTCGATCTTCGAGCCACGAATGGCGGTGTGCAGGTCGTAATGCAAACGGCTACGCCCCGGCACGCTGAAGAACGTGCGGGCCAACTGCTCAAGCTCGGCAGCGCGCATGGCTTCAGGGCCGATGTTTTGCTCGTGACGGCCGTTGAACAGCCGGTTGACGTCCAGTTCGAGATAACGCTCGCCGCGGCGCATGGCCTCGGGGTTACCGAACAGGAACAGAATACGGGTACGGGGCTTGATCTCCCCGCGGGCAATGCCATGCAGCAAGCGGTCGGCCAATTCGATCGGCGCGGTTTCATTGCCATGGATGCCGGACGACAACAGCAGGTCGCCGCCGCTGTCCCGCGCCTCGGGAGGCCGCACTTCCAGCGCGCCCTCGCTGAGCCAGCGCAGTTGCACGCCGTCGACAGTCAGTTGAATTTTTTGCGCCGGTTCGCGACCGGCGAGGGTCAGTTCAAGCAGTTTGCCGAGGGCGAGCATAAGCAGCTTCCTTAGTGGTTGCAGCCAGGACCGTGGACGTGATCGTCGTCATCACCTTCAACGTCGGCCGGTTCCATTTCCAGTTGCAGGCTCATCAGGTTGGTGGCCAATGGGCGCATCAGCAGGTTGGCGTATTCGGCGTCGCCTTCTTCCACGTCCACGCCGATCAGCAGTTGGCCGCGGCCGTCGTGCTGGATCCAGATCTCCTTGCCCTGCCAGACCACGGCGACGCGGGTGCAGGAAGTTTCCAGCTGGGTGCCGTCAGTGTCTTCAAGGATCAGTTTCAGGGTGTCGGTGGTCATAAATAGTTCTCAGCCGTGCGGCGTTAATTGATCTGGAAAGGATAAACCGAGCCCAGTTTAAGGATTTGCGTCAGTTCATCCAGTGCCGTCCGGCACTCAAGCAGCAATTGCGGGTCAGCCAGGTCGGTTTCCCGCAGGCTGTCGCGGTAGTGCTTGTCGACCCATTGGGTGAGCGTGTCGTACAACGGCGCCGTCATGATAACCCCTGGGTTGACCGCCGCCAGTTCGGTTTCATTCAAGGCCACGCGCAAGCGCAGGCACGCGGGGCCACCGCCGTTCTGCATGCTTTGCTTGAGGTCGAAGACTTTGACTTCGCGGATCAGCCCGCCGGAAGACGTCAGGCCTTGCAGGTACTGCCAGACGCGCTCGTTGGCGCGGCATTCTTCCGGCACGATCAGCAGCATCGAGCCGTCGGCGCGGGTCAGCAACTGGCTGTTGAACAGGTAGGAACGCACCGCGTCTTCCACACCGACCTGGGCCCGGGGCACGCAGATCGACTGGAAATTGCCGCCGAGCTTGCCGAGTTTGCCCTGCAGCTCGCCGAGCATCTGTTCGGTATTGAGGAACGCATCCTCGTGATAGAACAGCACTTCGCCGTTGCCCACCGCGATCACATCGTTGTGAAACACGCCGGCATCAATCACCGCCGGGTTCTGCTGGGCGTAGACCACGCCGTCATCCCGCAGGCCGTGCAAACGGGCGACCGCCTGGGAAGCTTCGAGGGTCTGGCGCGCCGGGTACTTTTGCGGCGCCGGGTAGCGGGTATCGAACGCGCTGCGGCCGAACACGAAAAACTCTACGCCCGCCTCGCCATAGTCACGGCAGAAACGGGTGTGGTTGGCCGCGCCTTCGTCGCCGAACTGCGCCACTGCCGGCAAGGCCGCGTGGTGGGCGAAGTGTTTTTGATCGGCAAACATCGCCCCCAGCACGCGGCTGGTGGTCGGGTGTTCGATGCTGCGGTGGTATTTGCAGTTGAGGTTGGCGGCAGTGAAATGCACGCGGCCATCGGCGGTGTCGGCGCTTGGGCTGACAGTCGCGGCGTTGGCCACCCACATGCTCGACGCCGAGCAACTGGCGACCAGCAACGGCATGGCCTGCTTGGCCGCTTGCTGGATGACTTGCGCGTCGGTGCCGGCAAAGCCGAGGCTGCGCAAGGCGGCCACATCAGGACGCTCCTGGGGCGCCAGCACACCTTGTACGAAGCCCATTTCCATCAGGGCTTTCATCTTCGCCAGGCCCTGCAACGCCGCTTCCTTCGGGTTGGAAGACTGCTGGCTGTTGCTCTGGGACGCGACGTTGCCGTAGGACAAACCGCCGTAGTTATGGGTCGGCCCCACGAGACCGTCAAAATTGACTTCACAGGATTTCATCGGCGAGGCTCCACGAACATCTGTATTTTTATAGGCATCAAGTGCAGATCTGTATCTGTTAACCCGATCAAGTGTGGGAGCTGGCTTGCCTGCGATGCGGGCAACTCGGTCATTCAGATACACCGAGGTGATGCCATCGCAGGCAAGCCAGCTCCCACATTAGATCAGTGTCACTTTCACTTAAGCGTTACGCCTGGGGTCAGCGACGCAGGCAGCACCAGGCTCGGGGTCTCAAGCGAGGCCACCGGGTACGCGCAATAATCCGCCGCGTAATAGGCGCTGGCGCGATGGTTGCCCGAAGCCCCTACGCCGCCGAACGGCGCGCTGCTCGCGGCACCTGTCAGCTGTTTGTTCCAGTTGACGATCCCGGCACGGCTCTCCAGCCAGAACTGCTGGTAACGCGCTTCGGAATCCGACAGCAAACCCGCCGCCAAGCCGTATTGTGTGTTGTTGGCCTCGGCAATCGCCGCCTCGAAATCAGCGTAGCGGATCACTTGCAGCAGCGGGCCGAACAGCTCTTCGTCAGCACGATCAGCGACCTCGGTCACATCAATAATGCCCGGGGTCAGCAGCGCGGCCTGGGACTGTGGCTGAGTCATCTCCAGCAACGCGATCGCGCCATTGGCCAACAGCAATTCCTGGGCATCCATCAACGCCTTGGCGGCGCCGAGGGAAATCACCGAGCCCATGAACGGCGCCGGTTGTTGGTCGAACGCGCCCACTTCAATGGTCGAGCTCACCGCCACCAGGCGTGCGAGCAGTGCATCGCCCCAGGCGCCTTCCGGCACCAGCAAGCGACGGGCACAGGTGCAACGCTGGCCGGCCGAGATAAACGCCGACTGGATAATGGTGTACACCGCGGCATCCACATCGGCCACTTCGTCCACCACCAGCGGGTTGTTGCCGCCCATTTCCAGTGCGAGGATCTTGTCCGGGCGCCCGGCGAATTGCTGGTGCAGATGGTTGCCGGTGCGGCTGGAGCCGGTGAAGAACAAGCCGTCGATGCCCGGGTTGGCCGCCAGGGCGATCCCGGTTTCCCGTGCGCCTTGCAGCAGGTTCAGCACACCCGCCGGCAGGCCGGCGTCGATCCAGCATTGCACGGTCAGTTCGGCGACTTTCGGGGTCAGTTCGCTGGGCTTGAACAGCACGGTATTACCCGCCAGCAACGCTGGAACGATGTGCCCGTTGGGCAAGTGACCCGGGAAGTTGTAAGGGCCGAACACCGCCACCACACCGTGGGGTTTGTGACGCAAGACGGCCGTGGCGTCGCCCAATGGGCCGCTCTTCTCGCCGGTACGTTCGCGGTAGCTCTGCACCGAGATCGCAACCTTGTTGACCATGCTGGTGACTTCGGTGGCCGATTCCCACAAAGGCTTGCCGGTTTCCTCACCGATGCAACGGGCGAGTTCGTCGGCACGGCTTTTCAGGTTGGCGGCGAAGGCTTCCAGCACGCTCAGGCGCTCCTCCAGGGAACGCTTGGCCCAAGCCGGGAACGCCTGGCGCGCGGCCTGAACGGCGGACTCGACCTGCTCGGCAGTCGCGCTGTTACCCGACCACACCACCTGCTGGGTCACCGGGTTCAGCGATTCAACCACGTCACCCTGGCCAGCCAGCCAGCTACCTGCGATATACAACGAATTCATTATTTCGACTCCCGGGCAGCGGACAACGGTACGGCACGCACTTGATCACCGGCGATCAGTTGCAGGCGCTTGGCGGTCTGTTGATCGACCACCAGGGTGCCGGCAGCCAACCGCGCCGGTGCTGCGGTGATGCGGCAATCTTCACGTTTACGGTTATGGATCAGGAACGGCGTGGCGTCGTCGCCCGGCGTGCCAATCGCCAACACCAGCGCTTCGCTGTCGCGTACCGCGCGGATCTTGGTGGTTTCACACTCCACCGCCGGGCCTGCGTCGAAGATGTCGACGTAACCCTGGTAGCTGAAGCCTTCGCTCTTGAGCATGCTCAAGGCCGGCTCGGTGTCGGTATGGACCTTGCCGATCACGTTGCGCGCGTCTTCGGACAGGAAGCAGGTGTACAGCGGAAACTTCGGCATCAGCTCGGCGATGAACGCCTTGTTGCCCACGCCGGTAAGGTAGTCGGCCTGGCTGAATTCCATCTTGAAGAAGTGCCGGCCCAGGCTTTCCCAGAACGGCGAGCGCCCGGCTTCGTCGGACATGCCGCGCATTTCGGCGATGATCTTGTTACCGAACAGCTGCGGGAATTCCGCGATAAACAGCATGCGCGCCTTGGCCAGCATGCGGCCGTTAAGGCCGTTGCGGTAATCGGCGTGCAGGAACAGCGAGCACAGCTCGGAGTTGCCGGTCAGGTCGTTGGCCAGAAACAGCGTCGGGATTTCGCGATAGATGTTCAGTTCCTGGGAGGCGCTGACGGTAAGGCCGACCCGGAAGTTGTACCAGGGCTCGCGCAGGCCGACCGCGCCGGCGATGGCGGAAATCCCCACCACACGGCCTTCGTCGTTTTCCAGCACGAACAGGTAGTCTGCATCACCGCGCCCGGCTTCGCCGCGAAAGGTCTTCTCAGCCCAGCCGACCCGGTGGGTCAGGCGCTCTTCGTTGGCCGGCAAGGTGGTGAGGCCGGTGCCGGTGCTGCGCGCCAGATCAATCAGGGCCGGTAAATCGCTGCTGCGTACGGGACGAACGATCATGCTATCTCCTCAAACGGGCCGCTGTTGTCAGCCACCCGCGAAACTCTGTTTATACCGCTACCAGGCGCACGCTCGCGCCTTCGCCAACGCCCAGGGCCTCGGCGGTTTCCAGGTCCAGGGTCACTGGCTTGCCGGGCGCGTAGTCCAGCTCCAGCATCACTGCGCGGTAATCCTGCAACTGGCCGTTGCTGACCAGGTACTGGCGGCCGACACCCTTGGCCATCTCGCCGATCTTCACCGGCACTACACGGCTCTGGGCGATCGAGCGAATGCCCGACACCCGTGCGTGCAGCGTGGGGCCGCCGTCGAAGATGTCGATGTAATGGTCGGTCTCGAAGCCTTCGCGCATCAGGATGTCGAAGGTGATCTGCGCCCGCGGGTGCACCTGGCCCATGGCTTCCTGGGCGGCGTCCGGCAACAGCGGCACGTAGATCGGGTAATGCGGCATCAATTCGGCAAGGAAGGTCCGGCTCTTCAACCCGCACAGGCGTTCGGCGGCGGCGTAGTTGAGGTCGAAGAAGTTGCGACCAATCGCATCCCAGAACGGCGAATCACCGTTCTCGTCGCTGTAGCCCACGATCTCGGTGACCACCGAATCGGCAAAACGCTCCGGGTGACCGGCCACGAACAGCAGGCGGCCACGGGAGTTGAGTTCCGACCACGGCGAACCCACCAGCTCCGGCACCACGTAGAAACTGGTCAACAAGCTGTTGCCGGTCAGGTCGTGGCACTGCGAAAGCACGTGGATCTTGTTGTGGATCTTCAGCTCGCGAGAGGCGTGCACGAAGGTTTCGTTACGGAAGCTGTAGAACGGTTCCGAGTAGCCGGCCGAAGCGACGATGGCCGAGCAGCCCACCAGCTTGCCGGCGGCGGTGTCTTCGAGGACGAAGAAATAGCTTTCTTCACCGTTGAAACTGACCTCGGCGGCGAAGGACGCTTCGCTTGCGGCGATCTTGTCGCTCAGGCGTTCGACATCATCCGGCAAGGAGGTGACACCAATCGGGCTGTCCGCAGCCAGACGCTGTACCTCGCCCAGATCAGCCATTTGCGCGGGGCGCATCACCAGCATGGTGTCACTCCTTAACTCGAAAAACTCACAGAGGGAAAAATGCCGGACAGGGGGGAACTGCCTACACAGGACTTATTGTGTAAGCAGATCCATGTGGGAGCCGGGCTTGCCCGCGATGACGGTGTGTCAGTCAGCACAGGTGTTGCCTGTGGCACCGCCATCGCAGGCAAGCCAGCTCCCACACTTGATCCGGTCCGGCCTTAAAATTTTTGTTCGACGCCAGGATCGCCAGGCGCCAAACGGTCCATCAGGCTAGCGTCAGCTTTTTAACAGCACGTTCGAAGCGGTCCAGGCCTTCCTGGATGTCGGCATCTTCCACCACCAGACTCGGGGCGAAACGCACCACGTCCGGGCCGGCTTGCAGGATCATCAAGCCTTCACGCTCGGCGGCGTTGAAGATGTCCTTTGCCTTGCCCTTCCAGGCATCGCTCAGCACGCAGCCGAGCAGCAGGCCCAGGCCCCGCACTTCGGTGAAGATGCCGTATTGCTGGCCGATCTTCTCCAGGCGGGAAACGAACAGGTCATGCTTGGCATTAACACCGGCCAGCACTTGCGGGGTGTTGATCACGTCGATCACCGCTTCCGCCACCGCGCACGCCAGCGGGTTACCGCCGTAGGTGGTGCCGTGGGTGCCGACCACCAGGTGCTTGGCCAAGTCCTCGCGGGTCAGCATGGCTGCGATCGGGAAACCACCGCCCAGGCTCTTGGCGCTGGTGAGGATGTCGGGCACGACGCCGTAATGCTGGTAGGCGAACAGCTCGCCACTGCGGCCCATGCCGGTTTGCACTTCGTCGAACACCAGCAGCGCGTTGTTCGCGTCGCACAGGTCGCGGGCACCTTGCAGGTACGAAAGCTCAGCCGGCAATACGCCGCCTTCACCCTGGATCGGCTCCAGCACCACGGCGCAGGTCTTGTCCGAAACGGCGGCTTTCAGTGCCTCCAGATCGTTGTAAGGCACGTGGGTGATGCCAACGATTTTCGGACCGAAGCCGTCGGAATACTTCGACTGGCCACCCACGTTCACGGTGAACAGGGTGCGGCCGTGGAAGCTGTTCAGCGCGGCGATGATTTCGTATTTCTCGGTGCCGAAGCGGTCGAACGCGACACGACGGGCCAGCTTGAAAGCGGCCTCGTTGGCTTCGGCGCCGGAGTTGCAGAAGAACACACGCTCGGCAAACGTGGCGTCGATCAACTTGTGGGCCAGGCGCAGGGCCGGCTCGTTAGTGAAGACGTTGGACACGTGCCACAGCTTGTTGGCCTGTTCGGTCAGTGCACCGACCAGCGCCGGGTGGGCGTGGCCCAATACGTTGACCGCGATGCCGCCGGCAAAGTCGATCAGCTCTCGGCCCGCCTGGTCCCAAACGCGGGAACCTTCGCCACGCACGGGGATGAAAGCGGCAGGTGCGTAGTTGGGAACCATGACCTGGTCGAAATCGGCACGTTGCACCGGGGCTTGCTCAACGGACATCGGAGTCTCCTGAAGAGGAACGCCTGCCTGAAACTGGCGGGCGATGCAGGGATTGTAAGGACAGTTTTCAGCGCGGCCTTGCCGCCAAGCGACAACTTCTTATAGCGCCAACCCGTGATTTTCGCGGGTTTACGCCAATGCGACAAATAGCATCGCAATGGCGCAGTTTAAACCGCCCGGCGTGGTTATGGGCGCCGTTGGCCGTAATTGATTTGAACCGGCGGCCGCGAGCGCCAATGCGCAACTATGTAGCTCCCGGGCAGGCGACTGCTTTGTGAAAGTGTTGATCTCATCTGCCTAAAAGGAAAGGCGCCATGCCTGGCATCGACGATCAACGTTTCTCCCCTGATGTTGCAGAACACCCCGACAGCCATTATCAACTGCTGGCCCAGGCCACTCCCGAATGGCTGGTGCTCGCCTCCGTGAACCGCCGCGCACGACTCAAGAACGCCACGCCTCATGTAAAGCCCTGGTACAAAACCGCCACCGGCGAGCAGCACCGCCAGTTACGCCTGCACACCGTCAGCCACTGGACCGCGCAAAACCAGGTCGAGCAACGCCTGGCATCGCTTCAAGACGTCAACGCGTTCGCCGCCCCCTTGCTGGCCGCAGCCCTGAAAAGTCGGTTCGGGCTCACGCTGGATGTCAGGGCCACATTTTTGCGCTTGTACATCCCCACCACCATTCCCTGGTTTGCGGTTAAAACCGGCGCCGCGCGCACCTGGACCGTTTCGCTGCTGGACGCCGCGCTGCACAACTTCGAGGCCAGCGAGACCCGGCCCGACGCCTTCGAGGCCGCCAGCGCGTTCATTACCCAGCCCGATGCACGTGGCCACTTCCAGGTGTTGCCCGAGATCAACCGCAGCCTGTCTGTCCCCGCGTTTACCCAACTGTGCAGAACCCTGGATATCGGTGCGCAGTACAAAATCTACCTGGAAGAGAACCTGGGCATCACCAATGGCCTGGTCGCGACGGTTCTGCAACGCGAAGTCAGGGCGAGTGAGCGTGCCGCACTGGAGAGCGCGTTAAAGCTGGCCCATATGAAGGGCGACCTGGACGGTTCTATTTATGAGGCGTTGCAGGGCGTGCTGGATGGCCGGCCCGGCATGCAGATGGCGGGCAAGCCTGTGCATTGCCATGACCTGAGCATGATGTCTGCGCGACTGACCGCGATTGTGCTCTTCGCACCCGACCTGGAGCGCCATCGCGCCACGGTGCCGGTGGTGGCCTACGTCCCGGACGACCCGGAACACCCCATCAAGCAATACGCCTCGACGGGCGCTCTGTGTGCCGAACTCACCCGGCAACTGCGCGACAGGGACTATCAACATTTCTTCAGCCGGTTCGTCGCCCACGAAGACCGTGGGTTCTTTTTCGCCAACCTCAACGACCGCCTGAGCAAGATCACCTGGCACCCTCACAACCCTGCCGATCCGCAACCCACCTGGCGCGAAACCCCGCAGGCCCGGCCCAACCTGCAACTGAGTGCGCCGGGGTTTTCCGGTGATTTATTGACGCATGTGTATCAGCAAAAGCTCAACAAGATCCTCAACGACGCCCAAGTCATCGCCGTTTCCACCGCCAGGGTCGACCAGAAAGCGCGCTGGGAGCTGTGGGATTCGTTCCAGAAAATCGCCACAACGCTGCTTGATATCGCCGCGCTGGTGGTTGCTCCGCTGGTGCCCGTACTGGGAGAACTGATGATGGCCTATATGGCCTATCAACTGCTGGATGAAACCTTCGAAGGCATCGTCGACTGGGCGCAAGGCCAAACCACTGAAGCCTTTGAGCACCTGATGGGCATGGTCGAGGCGTTGGTGCAACTGGGTACCTTCGGTGCGGGCGCAGCGATTGTCGCTGGTGAGTTTCGAGCGCTGTTACCGCAACGTACGGTCGCCTTCATCGACAGTTTCAAACCGGTTCAGGCTCCCAACGGC
Organism: Pseudomonas sp. 1912-s; assembly: GCF_029269205.1. NCBI lineage: Bacteria > Pseudomonadati > Pseudomonadota > Gammaproteobacteria > Pseudomonadales > Pseudomonadaceae > Pseudomonas > Pseudomonas sp. 1912-s. The sequence continues at coordinate 125,764 of NZ_JARIXR010000009.1, forward strand.
AAACCTCTGTACTGGAAGCCTGACCTGAAACCCTATGAGCGCAAAGCCACGCTCCCCGAACACTCAACCCCCAACAAACAAGGTATCCATCAACACCTGGACCAGGCCGTGATCCGCCTGGACGACACCCCCTACGTGCTGAATAAATCACCCGGCGATGACGACTTCTCGCTGTTGCATCCGCGCCGCCCCGACGCCTATCAACCCAAAGCCTGGCACAACCAAACCGGCGCCTGGCAAACCGAGCTTGATCACCCCTTGTACTGGGACACAGACACACTGCTGCGTCGGCTGGGGCATACGGCAAGTACCTTCAGCCGCGAGCAACTGGAGCAGATACGACGTGTGAGCAACACCCCTGAAAACGTGCTGCGCCAGGTGCATGTTCAGCGCGAGCCCACCCCCGTGCTGCTGGAGGACACACTCAAGCGCTTCAAGATCGAGCAAGACATTTCGGCCTTCATCGAACAAATGAACAGCGACGATCCGGCGGTGTATAGCAACGCGTCCCCCCTGACTCAACTGCAATTACTCTGCGACAGCGGCATCTGGCCCGAAACCAGAACGCTGCAGGTGGTCGATGCCAGAGGCCAGATACTGTGGCAGTACGCGCCCCGCCAGAACGTCGCACGGGTGCGGATCAGCCAGGCGCAACTCACCAGCGGCGACTTGCCGAAGACCTTGCTTTTGTCATTGGATGAGCCTGAGATCAAGACACTGTTGGGCGAGGCGTTTGGTCAACCGCCCCGAGCGCTTGATGTGCGCGCCCGCCTACTCAGGAAAAAAATTGCACAGACCGCTGAAGCACAAAAAACCAACCTGTTCGAGTCGCGCTACAGGGCCGCGAACCCACCCGAGCACGGCGCCGCTCAGCGACTGATGGACAGTAAACCCGGGCTCCCGGCCTCGGTAGCCAATGTGCTGCTGGAGCAGGCCAGCGACCTGGAGCGGGCGGAACTTCGCAGCGCAAAAATTCCCAAGCGCCTGGACCAACTGGCCAGCTGGGCACGCCAGGAAACCCGCTTGAACCGCGCCTATGAAGGCCTGTACCTCAACGCCCCGACAAACCTGGACACCCACACCCTGGCCCTGCATTCCCTGCCGGAGTTGCCGGGATGGTCGGGCAATGTTCGCCTGGAAGTGCGTGAACACACCTTCAGCGGCGCCCTGCGCGACAGTATTGGCAACGCCACCGCAAAGGAACGCAAAGTACTGGTGCATGAGGAGGGTCAATATCAGGCCTACGACAACGAAGGCCTGCACCTGCAGGCCGATTCCGATTTTTACACGGCGGTGCTGCAAGCCCTGCCCGACAACGAGCGCAATGCACTCAACCTTCACATCCGGCAAGGTCCACAACTACGCCAAGCCCTTGCCAGGGTGGCCTTGCACCGTGACCGGCTGCGGCCCATTCTCGAACGCCACCCCGTCAGACCACCCGCCGCCGGTCAAATCCCAAGGCTGCCAGGCGGCCTTAAGGGTTATCCGGAACCCCACCCGCCGATGCCCGCAGTGGGTGCTCCACTGTCTTTGCTCCAGCGCGCACAAGCGCTCTATCCCGCCGACACGCCAGAGCAAAACACATTATTGCTGCAGCGCCTGAATCGTCTCCCCGGCGGTGCATTGCCACAGTTGGAGCAATTGCACATGGAATACGCACGGCTGTCCCGGGATATGGCGGATTGGCGTAGAGACATCCCCCGCACCGATCCACAAACACACGCCCCGCTTTCCGCTGACACCTACGCCTATGAACAGCAAAAACGTGGCGTACTGGCCGAGCAGATCCAACGCTGCTGGCGCCGGGAAACCGCGCCTGCCATGAATGAAGATGGCGGAATTGTCGGCTATAGCCTGGTGTACGAAGAACCCATCATGGGGCAACTGCCCACACTGACAGCCAACTTCGAGCATGTCTCGACACTCGGCTTGATGGGGGATGAAGGCGCCTCGGGCGCCCTGGGGTTCATCCAGCACTTTCGCAATCTGCGAACCCTGGAATTGCGCGGCATGCCGCTGGGGGTTTTTCCCGATGAATTGGCGACGATGCCGCACCTGACCGAACTGGTGCTCGACAGCTGCAACGTTCAACTGACCGGGCAGAGCCTGGCGGCGCTGTCGTCGATGACGCGCCTGGAATCCCTGGATCTGTTCAACAATCCGCTGGGCAGAGTACCGAGTGTCGAAGCGATGCCCAGCCTCAAGTACCTGGACCTGTCCTCCACCGGGATTGACCAAATCCCGGCCGGCTTACTCACACGCCCCAGGCTTGAAAGTGCAATTCTCAATAACAACCGCATCGCCGAATTGCCCGATGCGATATTCGAACTGTCGGGCGCGATCAGTGAGGGGTTAGACCTGGAGAACAACCCCTTCCCCGAGCCCCTCATCGCCCGTATCAAACAGCATTTCCAGCACACCGGGGAACGCTGGGAAACGACTGCGCCATGGCCCGACATCAATAGCCTCAAAGCACTCTATCCGACCTTCAGCACCCACGAATGCAACCGGTTCATCTTCAACATGCCCGGCAGTCTCGAAGCCGGTCGACTGGAACTGACCCGCCTGGGCGCCGAGTACGAAAAACTGACAGCAGACCTGCAAGAGTGGCAAATCAGCGTCCCCACGCACCACCCCATCCTGGGCACGGAACTCCCGCAGCAGGTTCGCGCGCAGGAGCAAGTCAAACGCCAGGCGTTCAAGGAATTGCTGGAAGCCTGCTGGCGCCGCGAACTTTCAACGGATGACGCCGACGACGGCCCCACCCTCACCCACGAGCTGAGTTACACCACCACGCTGCTGGGGGATTTCCCCACCGTGACCGCCAATTTTGATCATGTGACACTGCTGTCGCTATACGGCGAAGACGCCACCAGCGGCATCGGCCATTTTCTTGAAAGTTTCCCCAGGCTCAGAAGCCTTTCCATCCAGGGCTACCGGCTGCAACGCATCCCCGAGCAAGTCTTCCGGCTGGCACGCTTGCATGAACTGATCCTGCCACACGGCGATATCCACCTCACTGTTGAGTCGAACAACGCGCTGGCAGACCTGCACCAGCTGACCTATCTGGACTTGAGCGACAATGTGTTGAGCCTCACGCCGCGGCTGGGCAAGATGCAGCAACTGGCGATCCTGGACTTGCAATCCACCGGTATCCAGCAGGTACCACAAGGGCTGTTTTCATTGAGGAACATCGTCGCCGCCGACCTCAGGGACAATGCAATCCGGCATATCGACAGCGGCATCCTGGAAATGCCCGCGTCAAATTTCAACGCAATACTATGGGACGGGAATCCACTGTCGAGGCCAAGCCTGGCCAACCTGCGACGTTATGCGCAACGCCACCGCGTGGGTTTGTCGATCGAGCAATAAAGCCTAACCGCGCTCGGACGGCACCGACGACAACTCGAACGGGCTGCTGCTGCGGCGCTGGTTACGGTCTTCACGGGGGGTGGCGCCAAAGAAGTTGCGGTAGGCGCTGGAGAAGTGCGGCCCCGAGGAGAAGCCGCACGACAGGCCGATCTGGATGATCGACTTGCTGGTTTGCATGAGCATCTGGCGGGCCTTGTTCAGGCGCAATTCCAGGTAGTACTGGCTGGGAACACGATTGAGGTATTGCTTGAAGATGCGTTCGAGCTGTCGTCGGGACACGCACACATGCTGGGCGATTTCGTCGGTGGTCAGCGGCTCTTCGATGTTGGCCTCCATCAGCAGTACGGCCTGGGTCAGCTTTGGATGACTGGAGCCCAGGCGGTTTTGCAGCGGGATACGCTGGCGCTCGCCGCCTTCGCGGATGCGCTCCACCACCAGTTCCTCCGAGACCGCGCCCGCCAGTTCGGCACCGTGATCACGGGCCAGCACCGCCAGCAGCAGGTCGAGTACCGACATGCCACCGCAGGCGGTCAGGCGGTCACGGTCCCAGTCGAACAGATGGCTGGTGGCGATGACCTTGGGGAAACGCTCGGCGAAATCGTCCTGCCAGCGCCAGTGCACGGCGGCGCGATAACCGTCGAGCAAACCCAGTTGTGCCAACGGGTAAACACCGGCCGACAAACCGCCGATCACGCAACCGGCGCGCACCAGTTGTTTGAGTGCGGTGCTGAGTTGGGACGCGATGACGGTCGGCGGCTCATCCGCCAGCAGGAACAGCTTTTGAAAGCCTTCCAGCTTGCCGGCCCACGGCTCACCCGGCAGTTGCCAGGCGCCGTCGACGGGCGGTTCGGCCTGCAAAAACGAGAGTTCGTACACCACGTCCGGATGCACCCGCTGAGCAACGCGCAAGGCCTCCTCAGCCAGCGCAAGCGTCAGTGCTTTAGTGCTGGGCCAAATCAGGAAACCAATTCGATGGGCAGTCATGGAGTGCTATCCGAAGCGAAAAACAGTAATGAAGACAAAGGCCAATGCTAGCCCGTAAACCAACACAAATCTCAAAACATATAGAGATCTAATGGGGGAGCTGGGCCAGCTTAAGCTGTGAAGCTTGCACTAATTCAGTGCATAAAAGCAGTTCTGTTTACTTCAAGCTGCCGGAAAGAAACTGCTGCAAACGCTCAGACTGCGGATTAACCAGCACTTCGCGCGGGTTGCCACGTTCTTCGACGATGCCTTTGTGCAGGAACACCAGTTGGTTGGAGACTTCACGGGCGAAGCCCATTTCGTGGGTCACCACCACCATGGTCCGGCCTTCCTGGGCCAGGTCCTGCATCACTTTGAGCACTTCGCCCACCAGCTCCGGGTCGAGGGCCGAGGTGGGCTCGTCAAACAGCATCACCTCAGGTTCCATCGCCAACGCACGGGCAATCGCCACACGCTGCTGCTCGCCACCGGACATGTGGCCGGGGAACGCATCCTTACGATGGCCCACACCCACTTTAGCCAGGTAGTGCTCGGCCTTTTCCCGGGCGTCTTTTTTCGACATGCCGAGGACGTGCACCGGCGCTTCCATGACGTTTTCCAGCGCGGTCATGTGGGACCACAGGTTGAAATGCTGGAACACCATCGACAGCCGCGAACGCATGCGTTGCAGCTGCTTGGGGTCCGCGGCCTTCATGGCGCCGTCTTTGTTGGCCACCAGTTTCAGCTCTTCGTTATTGAGCAGAATCTTGCCGGCGTGGGGTTGCTCCAGCAGGTTGATGCAGCGCAAAAAGGTACTTTTGCCCGAACCACTGGACCCGATGATGCTGATCACATCACCGGCCGCGGCGGCCAAGGACACACCTTTGAGCACTTCATGACTGCCATAGCGTTTATGCAGGTCTTGGACTTCAAGTTTGTACATGCGGTCGGTTCTCACAAAAACAGTTGGTCAGTCGTTGAGCAAGCGCCCGTGCCGCAGCGCTTCGCGCCCCGCCACCTTGGCCAGCCAGAAACCCGCTTGGGCATAACGCAGCCGTTCAACGGCAAACAACACCCCAGGCGTGCCCGCGCAAACAATGCTCACGCGGTCGGACAAGGGATCGATCACTTCAAATATCGGGTCGCCGGCTTCCACGACATCCCCGGCTTTACGCAGGTAACTGATCACGCCGGCGTGGGGCGCGAACAACAACTCGGTGCCTTCAAAGGGCAGGCCTTCGCAGGGTTCGTGTTGCGGCGCGGGCCATTCACCACGGATCAGGCCTTGCTCAGCGAGGAACGCCAGAATGCCTTCGGCGTGGAAAATCGCTTCGTCACGGCCGGTGTCGGCCTGGCCGCCCAGCTCCAGGGTCGTCGCCAGGCACGCCAGTGGAATCTGCGCCTCGGGGAACGCCCGGGACAAGCGCAACCACGGCAGCGAACAGGCTTCGTCAAATGAACTGCCGCCGGAATCTTCCGCCAGCAGGCCGACCTTCACATTCAAATGCGCAGACAGCGATCGCCACTGCGGCCAGTGCTGCGGCAGCGCGTACATGTGCAGCGCGGCTTCGGCATCGCAATGCAGATCGAGCACCACATCGGCGGTGCAGGCATGGCTCAGCAGTATGCGCTGCATGCCTTGCAGCTGGCTGCTTGGCTCGGGCAATGCGTTGAGTGCATCACCCATGGCCTGGCGGATCATGCGCACGTTGGCGTGGGGATCATCGCCCAATTTGCCTTCGAGCAGCTCGGCAACCGGCTCGCTCAACTCAACGAAATCCCGGTTGAAATTCTTGCCGCTGCCGATCTCGAAACGGCCCTGGTGGCTGCCTTGCAGCAACTGCCCAAGGCCCATCGGATTGGCCACCGGCACCAGCTCGATCACGCCGTTAAGAGCGCCTTGCTGTTCCAGTTCGGCCAGGCGCTTCTTCAGCTCCCAGGCGGCACGCATGCCGGGCAATTCATCGGCGTGCAGGCTGGCCTGGATATAGGCCTTGCGCTCGCCGCTGCCGAAACGGAACACCGTCAGCTGGCGTTCGCAGCCCAGGTGTCCCCAGGGCAACAGGTGATCGATACGTTCCATATCAATGCTTCCGTGGAGCCAGGTAGCTCAGCCAGCGGCCTTCGGCCAACTTGAACAGGCGCACCAGGATGAAGGTCAGGCACAGGTAGAACGCACCGGCGGTGATATAGGCTTCGAACGGCAAGTAGTACTGGGCGTTCACCGTGCGCGCGGCACCGGTGATGTCGATCAGGGTGACGATGGAGGCCAGGCTGGTGGTCTGGAGCATCATGATCACCTCGTTGCTGTATTGCGGCAGCGCCCGGCGCAGGGCCGATGGCAGCAGGATCCGGCGGTACAGCTTGTAGCGCGACATGCCCATGGCCTTGGCGGCTTCGATCTCGCCATGGGGCGTGGCCTTGAGGCTGCCGGCGATGATTTCGGCGGTGTAGGCGCTGGTGTTCACGGCGAACGCCAGGCACGCGCAGAAGGTCGCACTGGACAGCAGCGGCCACAGGAAGCTTTCACGCACCGCTTCAAACTGGGCCAGGCCGTAGTAGATCAAGAACAGCTGCACCAGCATCGGCGTGCCGCGAATCACGTAGGTGTACAGCCAGGCCACGCCGTTGACGATTGGTTGCTTGGACACACGCATCAGGCCCAGGGGCAAGGCCGCGAGCAAGCCGAAGAACAGCGAAATGGCCAGCAGTTTCAGGGTGGTCAGCAAGCCGCCGAGGTACAGCGGCATGGCCTCCCAGATGACGTTGTAGTCGAAGATCATAGATCAGCCGCCTTTACGCCTACCGAGTAGCGCTTCTCAAGATGACGCAGGGCCAGCAACGACACGCTGGTGATCACCAGGTACATCGCCGCCACTGCGAGGAAGAAGGTAAAAGGTTCGCGGGTGGCGTCTGCCGCCTGCTTGGCCTTGAACATCATGTCTTGCAGGCCCACCACCGAAATCAGTGCGGTGGCCTTGGTCAGTACCAGCCAGTTGTTGGTAAACCCGGGGATCGCCAGCCGAATCATCTGCGGCACCATCACCCGGAAAAACACCTGGAAGGGGCTCATGCCATAAGCAAGGCCGGCTTCGGCCTGGCCCTTGGGAATGGCCATGAAGGCGCCACGGAAGGTTTCCGAGAGATAGGCGCCAAAGATGAAACCCAGGGTGCCGATGCCGGCGGCCAAGGGGTTCAAGTCAATGTAGTCGTTGTAGCCGAGCAGCGGCGCAACGCGGTTAAGCAGGTCCTGACCGCCGTAGAAAATCAGCAGGATCAGCACCAGGTCGGGGATCCCGCGGATCACCGTGGAGTACAGGTCGCCCAGCCAGGCCAACCAGCGCACCGGCGACAGGCGTAACGCGACCCCGATCAGACCCAGAACAATGGCCAGGGCCATGGACGACAAGGCGAGCTGAAGCGTCAACCATGCGCCATCGAGGATGACAGCCCCGTAGCCTTTCAACATGATTCAGGTCCTCGAAAAGGGGGATGAAAAAATGGCGCAAACTTCAGAGACCCTGTTGCTTGCGCCATTCTGGACAGACAGCTGCGACGGTTTACTTGGCTTCTGGGCCGTAAATGTCGAAGTTGAAGTACTTGTCCTGGATTGCCTTGTATTTGCCGTTGGCACGGATCGCGGCGATAGCAGCGTTGATGCGGTCCAGGTTTTCCTTGTCGCCTTTACGCACGGCGATGCCGATGCCGTCGCCGAAGTATTTGGCGTCGGTGAAGGCCGGGCCGATGAACGCGTAGCCTTTACCGGCTGGCGTGTCGAGGAAACCTTCCTGCAACAGGGTGGCGTCGGCCACGGTGCCGTCGAGGCGACCGGCTTCTACGTCCAGGTAGATTTCGTTCTGCGAGCTGTAAGGCACCACGGTGGCGCCTTTCGGAGCCAGGACTTCCTTGGCGAAACGGTCGTGGATCGAACCGCGCTGTACGCCGATCTTCTTGCCTTTCAGTTCATCCAGGCTGTCGCTGACAACGGTACCTTCCTTCAACACCAGGCGCGCCGGGGTCAGGTAGTAACGGTTGGTGAAGTCCACGGACTTCTTGCGATCTTCAGTGATGGACATCGAGGACAGGATGGCGTCGATCTTGCGCACTTTCAGCGCCGGGATCAGGCCGTCGAACTCCTGCTCGACCCAGGTGCACTTGACCTTCATCTCTTCGCACAGGGCGTTGCCGATGTCGTAGTCAAAACCGACGATGCTGCCGTCCGGTGCCTTGGAGGCAAACGGAGGGTAAGCCGCTTCAATACCAATCTTCAGTGGCTTGCCTTCGGCGAAAGCCTGCATGGACAGCACGGACAGCGCCAGGGCGCCCAACAGCACGAGTTTCTTCATCTTGGGACTCCATCGGTATAGGGCAAAACAGCAGTATGAGCCAGAGCCCACGATGCGACTGAGTGAAACCGAATAGCGTTGCTGCGTCCTGCGCCAGTTCAAGATCGGCGACGACGAGCGAGTGATCGGCATTCTAACGACAGGCCGGAAGCCGATATTTCCTCAATGCGACAACAATTTACAGAAGCACCGAGAAAGCGGTTCCAGCACATTGACAGCCTCTGAATTTTATGCAGAGGCAAAAGATATTAAACCTGTTAACGCTGCAAATTGCGGGCCTATTATTCGCAAACCCTTCTAGCACGGCAAGTGTAGCGTTTGATCTAATTTTTCAGGGCGTCTAAAACGCGGGTTTTCGGGGCATGGGCGTAGCACTTTGCCTCATGTTTGGGCGTGGGGTTACACATTTACGGGGTTCGGTAACATTCAGAAACCTCCCACAATGAAAACCGATATTTATTGGTATGGAAGTTGAAACGCGATCCACTGTGGGAGCTGGCTTGCCTGCGATAGCGGTGGGCCAGCCAACACAGTGGGGTCTGATACGCAGCCATCGCAGGCAAGCCAGCTCCCACATTAATGCGGTCTTGGGAGTGGCATTTGCCGCTCCTCACAAAAAAGCCCCACCCGGCCTACGCCGAATGGGGCTCTACCCTACAACCCCGCCTTACGCGACATTCATGGTCTTGTGCGTCTCGATCAAATGCGCCACCACACTCGGGTCCGCCAGGGTGGAGATATCCCCCAACCCGTCGTACTCAGCCGTCGCAATCTTGCGCAGGATCCGGCGCATGATTTTCCCCGAACGCGTCTTCGGCAAGCCCGGCGCCCACTGGATCACATCCGGTGACGCAATCGGCCCGATCTCTTTGCGCACCCAGTTTTTCAGCTCCAGGCGCAGCGCTTCATTCGGCTCTTCACCGTTTTTCAGCGTCACATACACATAGATGCCCTGGCCCTTGATGTCGTGCGGCACACCCACCACCGCCGCTTCAGCGACTTTCGGGTGGGCAACCATCGCGCTTTCAATCTCGGCGGTCCCCATGCGGTGGCCAGACACGTTGAGCACGTCGTCCACCCGGCCGGTGATCCAGTAGTAGCCATCCTCGTCACGACGCGCACCGTCACCAGTGAAGTACATGCCACGGAAGGTCTTGAAGTAGGTGTCCACAAAGCGGTCGTGGTCGCCATACAGCGTGCGTGCCTGGCCCGGCCACGAATCGAGAATCACCAGGTTGCCCTCCGCCGCGCCTTCGATCAGGTTGCCCAGGTTGTCCACCAGTGCTGGCACCACGCCAAAGAACGGCCGCGCCGCCGAACCCGGCTTGAGCGCATGGGCGCCAGGCAGCGGGCTCATCATGTTGCCGCCGGTCTCGGTCTGCCACCAGGTGTCCACGATCGGGCAACGGGATTGGCCGACGTTCTTGTAGTACCAGTCCCACGCTTCCGGGTTAATCGGCTCACCCACCGAACCCAACAGGCGCAAGCTGCTGCCGTCGGCGCCTTCCACGGCGGCCTTGCCGGACGCCATCATGGCGCGGATCGCGGTCGGTGCGGTGTAGAGGATGTTGACCTGGTGCTTGTCGACGATCTTCGCCACCCGGGTGATGTCCGGGTAGTTCGGCACGCCTTCGAACATCAGCGTGGTCGCGCCGTTGGCCAGCGGGCCATAGACGATATAGGTGTGGCCGGTGACCCAGCCGACGTCGGCGGTGCACCAGTAGATTTCGCCCGGGCGGTAGTCGAACACGCGCTCGTGGGTCAGGGCTGCATACAACAGGTAGCCGCCGGTGGTGTGCTGCACGCCCTTCGGCTTGCCGGTGGAACCCGAGGTGTAAAGGATGAACAGTGCTTCTTCGGCGCCCATCTCTTTCGGCGCGCACACGGTGCCCGCCACTTTCATCAGGTCTTCGTACCAGATGTCACGATGCTGGTTCCACTTGATGTTGCCGCCGGTGCGCTTGCACACGATGACTTTCTGGATGCTGCTGGTTTCCGGGTTGGTCAGGGCGTCGTCGACGTTGGCCTTCAGGGAAATTTTCTTGCCGGCACGGATGCCTTCGTCGGCGGTGATCACCACCTTGGATTTGCAGTCGATGATCCGACCGGCCAGGGCCTCTGGCGAGAACCCGCCAAACACCACCGAGTGAATCGCACCGATCCGGGCACAGGCCAGCATGGCGACCGCAGCTTCGGGAATCATCGGCATATAGATAGTCACCACGTCGCCGCGGTGCACATCCTGGCCGCGCAGGGCGTTGGCGAACTTGCAGACTTCTTCATGCAGCTCGCGGTAGGTGATGGTGCGGCTTTCGGCAGGGTCGTCGCCCTCCCAGATGATTGCCGCCTGGTCGCCACGCTCGGCGAGATGACGGTCCAGGCAGTTGTAGGAAACGTTGAGGGTGCCGTCGGCAAACCACTTGATGTCGACATGGTGATCGTCGAAGGAGGTCTGCTTCACCGTGGTGAAAGGCTTGATCCAGTCAAGGCGCTTGGCTTGCTCGCGCCAGAAACCGTCGGGGTTGACCACCGACTGCTGGTACATGGCCTTGTAGGTCGCCTCATCGGTCAGCGTATTGGCTGCTACTTCGGGGCGAACGGGGTACAGAGAAGCCGCACTCATCTTTCTTACCTCGGTGACATAGTTGTTGTTGTATGGCCCTGTTGTAGCCGGGCCGGGCCTATAGAACCATTCGACGATGGTAGTAACAAGCCCCTACAAATTGCCCACCTATACCCCGGCGGCGCTCTGGCCCGCGGCCTGTGGCGCTTTGCAGGTTTCTGAAAAAACCTTCATCTCGGGATTGTTACAAAAACCACCAATAGTGTTTATCAAAAGCACGGGTATATGAATTAAACCCGTGCGCCTAAAATCAACCACGCCATCAAGGCACTGTGATTAACAACGTAACAGCCCCCACGAAGGCAACGTTAATCCGAACTTCCCAATCAAGTTACACACGTGGCCTCACAAGGGCCCCGTGACCCCTTTCGACCGCCAAAAGGTAAATAGTAAAATGAAAGCGTTATTAGTTATGGCCCTTAGCAGCTTGTGCGCCACCGCCGCCCTGGCCGACGAAGCCCCGACTGACGTAGCCAGCCAGAGCACTCCGATTGTTGAGGATTACACTTACAGCACCCACTTGGACGTCGCCAAAGTTTTGTCGATGAGCAATGTTCCGGATGTATGCGAAGTTGTACCGGTAAAAATGGAATATGAAGACTCACAAGGTCAGCGTCATATTCTTCAATATCAGGTCATGGGTAACGGTTGCTCTAACGGCTGATAACTTCGTTAGTTGCCATTGACTCAGATCTTATTCGCCGCAAGAAATCGTTCTTGCGGCAAAGAGCCGGCTTCTCCCCCCCCACCGCTTGAATCGAATGCTACGATTGTGGCGCCGCCACCTCACCTGTACGGCAGGATGCATTCATGCGAGCCAGTTTCGAAAAAATCCCAACCGAGGCGAACACCTCCTGGACCCTGCTGAACAGGCGTCTACCGGAGGCGATTCCGTTTGAATGGCATCACCATCCCGAATACGAACTGACCCTGACCCTCAACAGCCGCGGGCACCGCTATATCAGCAACGATGTGGCGCTGTACGATGATGGCGACCTGGTGCTGGTGGGCCCGAACGTGCCCCATAGCTGGTCTTCCGCCGAGCTGATCGACCCCGCCAAACCGCACATTGCCTTGGTCATCTGGTTTTCCGAGGCCTGGGCGGATTCGCTGGTGCAGCTGTTTCCGGAGATGGCATCGACGCGCGCACTGTTGGCTGCAGCGCGGCAGGCACTGAGCTTCAGTGACGCCACGTCCCGGGCACTGCGGCCGGTGATCGAAGCCATGGTCGAGCAAGACGCCTCCCAGCGGCTGATCTCGTTGCTCACCGTGCTCAACACATTGTCCCGGGACATCGCCGCGCAGCCTATTGCGATAGAAGTTGCGACGCCTCACATCACGGAAGACGCACGCATCCGCCGCGTCCTGGACCACTTGCACGGCCACTATGCGCAACCTGTGGGCATTCCCGAATTGGCACAAATGGCCTGCGTCAGCGTCTCCGCCTTCCACCGAATGTTCCGCAAACACACACGCTGCACGGCACTGGACTACATCGTTCGGCTGCGTATCGGACACGCCTGCGCGCTGTTGATGCAGGGCAACCTGGCGGTCAGCGCGATTTCCGAGCAGGTGGGCTATGCATCCCAGGCGTTGTTCAATCGGCAGTTCAAGGCGCACAAGGGCATGACGCCTTCACACTTTCGGGCTCAGCACGGCCATCACTTTCAATAAGCCGATTCTTCTACACGCCTTACAACAAACGCCAGAATCGTACTGCTCAACGCGCCAAATCAGGCTGCCGCCCGAGCAGGCCGGAGTGATTCCATACCTGTATGCACAACAACAATACAGGTCACCCCATGAGCAACTACCACGCCTTCGAAAGTGCCGAGCTACCGGACGACTACAAGCGCAGCATCGTCGCGATGAAAAAGGCATTGCGCGCGCAAATCGGCGATGTGCCCGCGCTGTTTGCCGAGGTCAGCGAGTTTATCTGCGGTGAAATCGCCTCGATCAAGGCTACTACCGCCTGGCCCGAACTCGACTTTGAGACCATCGCCAACGGCCGGGTCACAGAGGAACAACGGGCACTCATCAAGCGCCGGGGCTGCCTGGTGATCCGCAACCACTTCCCCCGCCAGCAGGTGTTCGGGTGGGACAAAAGCCTGCTGGACTACCTCGACCACAACCATTTCGACGAGGTCTACCGCGGCCCGGCCGACAACTTCTTCGGCAACCTCGAAGCCTCACGCCCGGAAATATTCCCCATTTATTGGTCCGACGCCCAGATGCAGGTGCGCCAACACGAACGCATGGGCGCCGCACAGTCATTCCTCAACCGCCTGTGGACCATCAATTCCCAAGGCCGGCAATGGTTCGACCCGGACATCAATGCGCTGTACCCCGACCGCGTGCGCCGCCGCCCACCCGGCACCACCTCCAAAGGGCTTGGCCCGCACACCGATTCCGGCGCGCTGGAACGCTGGCTGCACCCCGCCTACCTCAAGGTGTTCGACAAGATCTACCGCAACGACTTCAAGTCCTACGACCCCTGGGACGCCGCGCATCGCACCGAAGTCGATGAATACGCCTACAAGGATACGGTGAAATGCTCGGCCTTCCGCACCTTCCAGGGCTGGACCGCGCTGTGCGACATGCAGGCCGACCAGGGCGTGCTGCATACCTTGCCGATCCCCAAGGCCATGGCCTACCTGCTGCTGCGCCCGTTGCTGGACGACGTCCCCGAAGATGAGCTGTGCGGTGTTGCACCGGGCAAAGTGCTGCCGATTTCAGAGAAATGGCACCCGCTGCTGGTCCAGGGCATGACCCCGATCCCTGATGTGCAGGCCGGCGATTCCGTGTGGTGGCACTGCGACGTGATCCACAGCGTCGCCCCCGTCGAAAACCAGCAGGGTTGGGGCAACGTGATGTACGTGCCCGCCGCGCCCATGTGCCCGAAAAACCGGCGGTACGCCAAGGATGTGCTCCGGGCGTTCGAGCAAGGGGTTTCGCCGGATGACTTTGCCCGGGAGGACTACGAGAAAGACTGGAAAGACCGCTTTATGACACCACAACTGAATGCCCTCGGCCGTAAAGGGCTGGGGCTGGAATAAGCACTGCTCCGGCGCCTCGAAACAAACGCCTACCGCCCGTCAAAAAAATCCAAGCCAGGCAAAGCCTTGTAAACCCGGACCTTGGCTGCAAACACCACCATTTTGGCCGCTCACCGAGACCATCCGCCGCAACACAAAGCCGAATTTTTCCCTATAATGCGCGGGTAAATCGGGCCTGCAATATCCCTTTACACTGGGATGAAGAGCCAGACCTGAGGCCCCCGCTGGAGCTCGCAAGCACTGCTCCGCCCCTCAAGCCTCAAGCAGAACACCCGTAACCCTGATTCCGTTTAATGCGTGCGCTAGCTGCAACAAACGATTCCTTAAGATCCACCGCGGCCTTTGGGCCGTGTGAACACCCAACCATCCGGTTTCACACGGGCACCTTAGAGCCCTCACGCAGGAGACGACACGTCATGCTGAGCTGGGACGAGTTCGACAAAGAAGAAGACGGCGAAGTAGTTGCCAAAGGCGCCAACGCCGGCCACGCCACCGAAGCCAACATGGACCGCCTCGACGGTGCCGGCGCTGCTGCCGCCATCGAAGCCCGCGCCGTCACCGCCGCTGACTCCGCCGCCATCGTGCGCGCCAAGGCTGCGCTGGACAAACTCGACGTCGCCGAAGGCCTCGCTGAGCTCGAAGGCTCCGCCGCCCGTGTCGCCGTTGACGAAAAGCGCATGATCAACTGCCGCGCAGACCTCAACCAACTCGTGCCGTTCAAGTACGACTGGGCCTGGCAGAAATACCTCGACGGCTGCGCCAACCACTGGATGCCGCAAGAGGTCAACATGACCGCCGACATCGCCCTGTGGAAAAACCCCGAAGGCCTGACCGACGACGAACGCCGCATCGTCATGCGCAACCTCGGCTTCTTCTCCACTGCGGATTCGTTGGTCGCGAACAACCTGGTCCTGGCCGTGTACCGCCTGATCACCAACCCGGAGTGCCGCCAGTACATCCTGCGCCAGGCCTTTGAAGAAGCGATCCACACCCACGCCTACCAGTACTGCATCGAATCCCTGGCCATGGATGAAGGCGAGATCTTCAACATGTACCACGAGATTCCATCGGTCGCTAAAAAAGCGGCTTGGGGCTTGAAGTACACCCGCTCGATCTCCGATCCGAAGTTCGAAACCGGCACCGTCGAGACCGACAAAGAGCTGCTGCGTAACCTGGTCGCGTACTACTGCGTCCTGGAAGGCATCTTCTTCTACTGCGGCTTCACCCAGATCCTGTCCATGGGCCGTCGCAACAAAATGACCGGCGTGGCCGAGCAGTTCCAGTACATCCTGCGGGATGAGTCGATGCACCTGAACTTCGGTATCGACGTGATCAACCAGATCAAAATCGAAAACCCGCACCTGTGGGATGCCGAGATGAAGGAAGAAGCGACCCAGATGATCCTGCAAGGGACTCAGCTGGAGATTGAATATGCTCGCGATACCATGCCACGCGGTGTACTCGGCATGAACGCGGCGATGATGGAGGACTACCTCAAGTTCATCGCGAACCGTCGTTTGTCGCAGATTGGGTTGAAGGAAGAGTATCCAGGGACGACGAATCCGTTCCCGTGGATGAGCGAGATCATGGACTTGAAGAAAGAGAAGAATTTCTTCGAGACCCGTGTGATCGAGTACCAGACTGGCGGCGCGCTGAGCTGGGATTGATTCCTAAGCTAACTAAAAAGCCCTGACTTGATCAGGGCTTTTTTGTATTTGCAGAAGGCCAAATCCGACAGGCTGGTAGGAAATTTCGTGGACGCGTTAGTGGCCACTCAGTATCGTCCGAAGGTTTTCTACCTTTGGCGACTGCATGGATATCACAAAAGATAAAACGGACTGGGACGACGCGGAGTTAGCCGCAGCGGTAGAGGCTTACTTGAAAATGTTGGCCTGGGAGAAGAGCGGCCAACGTTTTAATAAAGCCTATGAAAACCGCTTGCTACGTCAGGGACCAATCGCAGGCCGCACAGAAGGCTCTATCGAATTTCGTATGCAGAATATTTCTGCGGTTCTGGTCCAAATGGGCCTGGATCGGATCAAGGGATACAAACCCGCAAAGAACGTGGGCTCGGGAGTAGAACAACAGATTCGCAAAGTTCTCACCGCGCTTCGTATATTTGAATCAGATGAAACAGCCCAAACTGCAGATGAGCAAACCCTCGTCCGCCGAGCCTCCAAGCTACTGGAGCGGCCAATCGATAAAGTGCCGGAAGGAATTGCGAAGCCACAGAAAGTGTCCATTGTCGGTACCGCTTATGTTCGCGATCCCAAAGTACGCGCTTGGGTATTGAATGAGGCCAGTGGCATCTGCGAAGGCTGCGGCTCGAACGCGCCTTTCGAGGTCGACGGTCAGCCATTTCTTGAAGTACATCACGTCAAGCACCTCGCCCAGAAGGGTTCGGATCGCATCACCAATGCTGTAGCCTTGTGCCCCAATTGCCATCAGCGGTGTCACCGGTCAAGCGACCGGGATGTTTTCACCAAAGGGCTTTACTCCAAAATCAACAGATTGATACCGGAGTAAACTCTTGCTGTCAGAGCAGATGCACCTCCAAAAAAATAGTAGATAGGACCGAGACCCGCCCGTGAACCCAGACATGCTCGAATCCGGCCCCTTGGATGCCAAAGTACTTTCCGTCTTTGACTTCGACGGCACCCTGACCCACCACGACAGTTTCGTGCCGTTCCTGAAGTTCGCCTTTGGTAAAAGCGAATTCGTGCGCAGGATGGTGAAGCTGGCGGTGCCTGGCGCGCAGTTTCTGCTGCGCGTCATCAGCCGTGATGAGCTAAAGGCGCAGTTGATCCGCACCTTTATGACCGGCGTGGACAAGGCGTGGGTTCAGCAAAAAGCCGAGGAATACTGCCAGGCGTATTGGAACAAGTTGATGCGCCCAACCGGGCTGCAGTCGGTGGCCGATGAGGTGAAGTCCGGGGCGGTGGTGACGCTGTGTTCGGCGTCGCCGGCGTTGGTGTTGCAGCCGTTTGCGGATCGGCTTGGGATCAGGTTGATTGGCACTGAGCTGGAAGTGGTTGACGGGGTGTTGACGGGCAAGCTCACGGGGAATAATTGCCGGTGTGAGAATAAGGTGCTTCGGCTTGAGGCGGTTTATGGGGATCTGGGGGAGTATCGGCTCAGGGCCTGGGGTGATACGCGCGGGGATCGGGAGTTGTTGGCGGCGGCGCAGGATGCGCATTTTCGGCATTTTCATGCGAAGAAGAAGCGCAAACAACTGCGGTGATCGCGCACTAGCATGGGGTGCCAGGGGTCGAGTGCAGGGGTGATGCTGAGGGTTCGGGAGGACAGGGAAACCGAGTCGATGCCATCGCAGCCTCGCTAAAGCTCGACAGCTCCCACAGGGGATCTCTGTAGGTTCTAAGGGTGGAGTGAATTCACTAGATGGGCGCTTTGAGATCCACGCCCAGTGCCGTTGCGAAGGCTTTGACCAGCGGGCTGCGTGGGGTGTTGTGTTTGAGGATGACGTTG
This sequence comes from Pseudomonas sp. 1912-s, assembly GCF_029269205.1. Lineage (NCBI taxonomy): Bacteria > Pseudomonadati > Pseudomonadota > Gammaproteobacteria > Pseudomonadales > Pseudomonadaceae > Pseudomonas > Pseudomonas sp. 1912-s. The sequence goes on from NZ_JARIXR010000009.1 coordinate 143,610, forward strand.
AACGGCGTGCTCAGGTGGATCTGCTCCGGGCATAACACGCGCAGGCGCCCTTCTTTCACCAGCGGCGCGGCGTAGTGTTCCGGGAGGAAGCCCAGGAAGCGGCCGGTGAGGATGAGGATGGCCACGGCTTCAACTTGTGAGGCCGACGCGGACTGGCTGTCGTAGCTGACGAAGTTGGCTTTGTCACTGTGGATCGCGTACCGATGATTGACCACTTCATGCTGGCGCAACACATCTGCGTTGATGTTTCTCGCGTCGAACAGCGGATGCCCGACGGCGCAGTACGCGTGGGACTTTTCTTCGTATAGCGGGAAATAATCGAATTCTTCCCGGCGCTGGTACACCGGCACGATGCCAACGATCAGCCGCCCTTCCACCACGCCCCGTTCAACTTCGTCCAATTGCGAGGCATGTAGGCGCAATCTTATTTTTGGCGATTCTGTATGTAGTTTTCCCAGCGCGTTAATCAGCGGCGAATTAACGTCCGATACGGTGTTATCAATAACGCCCACACTAAGGTCGCCGATCAGTTCATTCTGCGCCGAACTAAGCTTGTCTCTGAAACTGTCCACGGAGGCAAATAATTCAATGGACGCCTGATAGACCAACTTGCCTTCTTCGGTCAGGCCAAACCCTTCCCGCCCCCGTGTGCACAGGCGCATGCCGATGCGAATTTCCAGGTCGGAAATCTGCTTGCTGATCGCCGCCAGGCCCACATTCAGCTCATTCTGCGCCGCGCTGAAGCCGCCCGCTTCGACCACAGCCTTGAACACCCGCAGCAATTTGAAGTCCAGGCCGCTGAGTTGCAGCGGAGGTCTTGTGCCGGGTTTTGGCGGTATGTTTCCAGAATTGGAAAGTGGGGTTTCCATAATACGTGTTGACCTCAAGTGCCATATTCAACAGGCTTTGACCTACTCCATGAACATCGCCGGGCGGCAATAATGAACATACTTAACCGCCCTTGGCAACCTTGAATATAGCGGGTTGAACGGCTTTACCGGCTGATTTAACGCCCATGAAAACCTGACACTTCGATCAGGACTTTTCGTTTTGCTACTGCCCTCCGAATCCATAAGGCCAAGCCTCGTCCATTGGGCTTGTCACTTCTAAAAACAAGCGTGAGGAACACCATGTCTCAGCCCACCGATCGCCTCTGGGGTGCTCGTTTCAAGTCCGGCCCGTCTGCTGCTTTGGCGGCGCTGTCCCGTTGCCCTGAGCGCTATTTTCGCCTGACGCCCTACGACCTGGCCGGCTCCCGGGCCCATGCCCGTGAGTTGCAGCGCGCCGGGTTGCTGGATGAGTCGGAAACCTTGCGCACCCTGGAAGCGCTGGACCGGATCGGTGAGGACTTCGCCGCGGGCCGCCTGCACCCGACGCTGGATGACGAGGATGTGCACACCTTCATCGAGCGGGTGTTGACCGAGCGTTTGGGCGCCCTAGGCGGCAAGCTGCGCGCCGGGCGTTCGCGTAACGACCAGACCGCCAACGATTTGCGCCTATTCCTGCGGGACCACGCGCGCACCATCACCACCGAGGTGTTGGGTTTGCAGCAGGCGCTGGTGGACCAGGCTGAGCAGCATATCGAGAGCATCTGCCCGGGGTTTACCCACTTGCAGCAAGCACAACCGATTGTGTTCGCCCATCACTTGCTGGCTCACGCGCAATCGATGCTGCGGGATGTGCAGCGCCTGGTGGATTGGGATGCGCGCACGGCGTTGTCGCCGTTGGGCGCAGCAGCGATGGCAGGTTCGGCGATTGCTCGCCAGCCGGAGCATTCGGCCAAGGAGATGGGTTACACCGGGCCGTGCGAAAACTCTATCGACGCTGTAGCCAGCCGTGACCACGTGGCGGAGTTTCTGTTTGTGGCGGGCATGCTCGGGGTGAATATTTCGCGGCTGTCGGAGGAGTTTTGCCTGTGGTCGTCGCGGCAGTTTCGCTGGGTGCAGTTGGACGATGCCTACGCCACCGGTAGCTCGATCATGCCGCAGAAGAAGAACCCGGACATTGCCGAACTGGCGCGGGGTAAGGCTGGGCGTTTGATTGGCAACCTGACCGGGTTGATGTCCACGCTCAAGTCCTTGCCGCTGTCGTACAACCGCGATTTGAGTGAAGACAAGCACAGCGTGTTGGACAGTGTGGATACGTTGCTGCTGGTGCTGCCGGCGATGGCCGGGATGGTCGCGACGATGAAGGTGCAGGTGGAAGAGCTGCGGCGCCAGGCGCCGATGGGGTTCACCCTGGCGACTGAGGTGGCGGATTGGTTGGCCACCCGTGGTGTGCCGTTCAAGGAGGCGCATGAGATTACGGGCGCCTTGGTACAAGCCTGTGAGAAGCATGAGATTGAGTTGTGGGAAGCCTCGCCGGCGCTGTTGGCGGAGGTGGATACACGCCTGACACCTGAGGTGCGTGAGTGCCTGACCCTGGAAGCGGCGATTGCGGCGCGCAGTGGTTGGGGTGGGACGGCGCCGGAGCGGGTAAGGGAGCAGATTGGGCGGTTGAAGGTGGCGTTGGCAGCTCAGCAGCAGTGGGCAGAGCGTTACACCGGCTTTCGAATTTAGCGCCCACCTTGTAGGAGCCCGGCTTGCCGGCGATGGCGTTCTTGAAAGCGCAATCGCCGGCAAGCCGGGCTCCTACAGGGATGTTGGTATCCAGTTAGATCGTTGTTTTGGAGAATCACCATGAAACAAACCCCGGCAGAGCGCTTGCAAGCCGAGCGCCAGCAGACCGAGAACCAGTTCGATATCACCCAGTACGAGCACGTGCCCCGTCGCTATTACGGGCGGATGTTTTTTGCCACGTTGATCGTGATCGCCCTGGCCGCCTTGCTGCGTGCATTCGCCAACGGTCAGATCGAATGGTCCTACATCGGTCAGTTCCTCACGTCCGAGGCGATTATCTGGGGCTTGGTGAATACCATCATCATGTCGATCCTGGCCATGGCGCTGGGGGTGGTGATCGGGGTGATCACCGCCATCATGCGCATGTCGGCCAACCCGATCCTGCGTTACGTGGCCATCACCTACACCTGGCTGTTTCGTGGCACGCCGCTGATTCTGCAACTGCTGTTGTGGTTCAACCTGGCGCTGATTTTCCCGGTGATCGCGATTCCCGGGCTGTTCAGCATCGACACCGTGGACCTGATGACGCCGTTCGTGGCCGCCCTCCTCGGCCTGAGTATCAACCAGGGTGCCTACACCGCTGAAGTGGTGCGCGCCGGCCTGTTGTCGGTGGACACCGGCCAGTACGAAGCCGCCAAGTCCATCGGCATGCCGAGCCTTCAGGCGCTGCGTAGGGTGATTCTGCCGCAGGCGATGCGGGTGATCATTCCGCCTGTAGGCAACGAGTTCATCAGCATGGTGAAAATGACCAGCCTGGCGAGTGTGATCCAGTACTCGGAGCTGCTGCACAACGCGCAAAACATCTACTACGCCAACGCCCGGGTCATGGAGCTGCTGATTGTTGCCGGCATCTGGTACCTGGCGGTGGTGACTGTTCTTTCATTCGGTCAGAGCCGCCTTGAGCGTCGTTTTGCCCGCGGCGCCGGCAAGCGTTCGTAAGCGCTGACTGAGGAGATTTGCCCCATGAGAAGCATCGTCAAGGCCGTGAACCTGAACAAGTATTACGACCAGTATCACGCGTTGCAGGACATCAACCTGGAAGTCGAACAAGGCGAAGTGCTGTGCATCATCGGCCCGTCCGGTTCCGGCAAAAGTACCCTGTTGCGCTGCGTCAATCAGTTGGAAAAAATCGACAAGGGCGGCCTGTGGGTCGACGGCGAACTGGTGGGTTACCGGGTCGTCGGCAACAAGCTGCATGAGTTGAATGAATCGCAGATCGCCCGTCAGCGCCTGGCCACCGGCATGGTGTTCCAGCGCTTCAATTTGTTCCCGCACATGACGGTGTTGCAGAACATCATCGAAGGCCCGTGCCAGGTGCTCAAGCGCTTACCCAAGGAAGCCACCGAGGACGCGCTGGAGTTGCTGGCCCGGGTTGGCCTGGCGGACAAGCGCAATGCCTACCCGGTGGAATTGTCCGGCGGCCAGCAACAGCGTGTGGCGATTGCCCGCGCGTTGGCGATGCGCCCCAAGCTGATGCTGTTTGACGAACCTACGTCAGCCCTCGACCCGGAGCTGGTAGGAGAAGTGCTGTCGGTGATGCGCGATTTGGCCACCACCGGCATGACCATGATTGTGGTCACCCATGAATTGGGCTTCGCCCGCGAAGTGTCCAACCGCATGGTGTTTATGGATGCCGGCCAGATTGTGGAAGCCGGCAGCCCTGAAGAAATTCTAATAAGCCCACAAAACCCGCGCACCCAAAGCTTTATTTCTGCCGTTCGCACTTAACTAAAAAACTAACGAGAACGCCCCCATGAAAAATCTGTTTCTTCCAAGTTTGCTCGTAGGCCTGATGGCCTCCACTTCGGTTTTGGCGGCATTGCCGGCAGCGATCAAGGACAAGGGTGAGATCAGCGCGGCCATCGTGCCGAACTACCCGCCGATGGATTTCAAGGACACCGCCACCAACCAACTCACCGGCCTGGACTTTGACTTGGGCAACGCCCTGGCCGAACGTCTGGGGGTGAAGATCAAGTGGCAGGAAACCGGCTTCGAACAGATGCTCAGCGGCCTGACCACCAAGCGCGTGGACATTGTGCTGTCGGGCATGAGCGACACCGCCGAGCGCCAGAAGGCCGTGACCTTTATCGACTACTTCACCAGCGGCCCGCAGCTCTACACCCTGGCCAAGCGTGAAGACCTCAAGGAATTGACCGACCTGTGCGGCAAGAAAGTCGGCACCAGCCGACGTACCACCTGGCCGTCGGAAATTGCCGCGTGGAGCAAGGAAAACTGCGAAAAAGCCGGTAAGCCAGCGATCGTGGTGATTGGCACTGAAGGTTCGGCGGACGCCCGGGCGCAGTTGCAGCAGAACCGTCTGGATGCGGCGATGCAGGGCAGTGAAACCATTCCTTACCTGATGTCGCTGGACAAGGGTAAGTACAAGCCGGTGGGCCTGGCGATTTCCAAGCAGTTCACCGGGTTGGGGATTGAGAAGAGCAATACCGAATTGGTCACGGCCATCAGCGAAGCACTGCAGGGCATGATTGATGACGGAACGTACGGCAAGATCCTGAAGAAGTGGGACCTGGAGCAGGGTGCGGTGGAAAAAATCAGCATCAATGCCGGCCAGTAACACCGCGTAACCCTGTGGGAGCCGGGCTTGCCCGCGATTGCGGTGAGTCAGGCGACGAATATACAAGCTGACCCACCGCCATCGCAGGCAAGCCAGCTCCCACATTTGATCTTCATTGATCTGTAGAACCATGCTCGGCTTGACTACGCATTTATGACAAGGACATCCGCACCACCGTGGCCACCTACTCCCTGGTAATCCGCCGCCTGATGATCTGCTCGGTGACCATCGTCGTCAGCCGAGCCATGACCAGTCCGCTACTCGCGCTGTTGCTCAGCACCCGCCTGGGCCTCAACCAGCAAGACATCGGCTTGCTGATGGGCATCGCCGTGTTCATCGCCACCCTGCTGGGCCTCTACGGCGGCTACATCATCGACCGTCTGGAAAAGCGCAAGCTGCTGATCCTGGCGATGCTCTCCAGCTCCATCGGTTTTTTGTTGCTGACCTTTGCCAGCAACCTGTACCTGACCACCCTGACCCTGGTGATCACCGAAGCCGCGTCGGCGCTGTTCCTGATCGGTTCCAAGGCGATCATCAGCGAGAACCTGCCGGTGGGCCAGCGCGCCAAGGTGTTTTCCCTGCGCTACACCCTGACCAATGTCGGCTACGCCACCGGCCCCATGCTCGGCGTGGTGATTGCCGGCCAGATGCCGCTGGCGCCGTTCCTGATCGCCAGCGCGATTGCCTTTGGCAGCCTGTTCCTGATGATCGGCATCCCGCCGACCCAACGCGACGACAGCAATAAGCCGTTAAGTTTTCTCAGCACCCTGAGGACGTTGCGCAGTGATCGCACCTTGATCCTTTTTACCAGTGGCAGCCTGTTGAGCACCATTGTCCACGGGCGCTACACCCTGTATCTGTCGCAGTTTCTGCTGGTGGCCTACAAGCCGGAGAGCGCGCTGAAAATTCTCTCCGCGGTGCTGGCGTGCAACGCCATCACGGTAATTCTGATGCAGTACCAGATCGGCCGGTTCCTCAAGCGTGAACAGCTGCGCTACTGGATCGTGCTCGGCACCTCGCTGTTCATTGCGGGGCTGATCGGCTTCAGCATGGCGGACGGCCTGGTGTCGTGGTGTGTCGCGATGTTTGTGTTCACCCTGGGGGAGATGATCATCTACCCGTCCGAGTTCCTGTTTATCGACACCATCGCCCCCGACGCCCTGCGCGGCAGCTATTACGGTGCGCAGAACCTGGCGGCCTTTGGTGGCGCATTGAGCCCGGTGATCTGCGGCTATCTGCTGATCAATGCCTCGCCCGCCTCGATGTTCTATGTACTGAGCGGGCTGACGGCGGTGGGCGGCACCTTGTGCTTCTTGAGTGGCCGGCGGGTGACGGTGCGTACGTGATTTCTGCTGATATTTGCGCGATATCCCGCTATTAATAGCGAAATCTCTCACGGACCCGAGCCCCATGAAATTCGACACGGCCTACAGCCTGAGTCTCGACGACAAGCTGTCGATCTATGACGTGCGCGACCTGAATTTCGACGAAACCGCCGCCTACGATTCCGACAAGGACAGCTTCCTGTGCCCCAACGATGAATGCCGGGCGGCGTTTGCGGCGGGCAATGTACTGGGCACCTTCAATGCGAAAAACGTCAATTACCTGCGCACACCGCATTTCAAGAATATCCCCAGCACCCGGCATATCGACGGTTGCCGCTACGCCAGCCGTCAGGCCGGAAAAGGTGAAGCTGAGGATGGTCCGGAGGAGAATTTCCCGTCGGAATTTGTCCTGACGCGACGCCAGTACGAACGCAAGACACCGGTGATCGGTGCCGAGGGTGGCACCCCACAAGAACCACCGAAAACGCCCACAACCCGCAGCGCCGTGTCTTACAGCTCAAGCGACACCACCCCGGACAAAACCAGCGTCTTCGCCCACCCGGTGGAGTGCTACGTGTCCAATATCGGCGACAAGGACAAGCTTAAAAGCATGCCCTTGAAGATCGGCGATCACACCGCGACCTATTGGACGTTTTTCAAGAAGATCGAATACCTGCAAGACAACAAAGGCTTGATCTACTGGGGCAAGATCAAGGCGATCAAGGACTACACCAGCAGCTTTCGCATCGACTTCGAAAAGAAGGCCTGGCTCGACAAGAAGCCCTACTCCATCAACGTTTACCTGAGCAAAAAACTGATCGAGAACTACCGCAAGCGCAAAGCGTTCCTGGAGCAGATCAAGGCGGCGGTGGACAGTGAGCGGGCTTTGTATTGCTTCTTCTACGGGGTAACGCCGGAGCTGAAACAGGTGCCGAGCAAGAAGAACCCCGAGCAAACGTTCGGCGTGTTCAGTGCCAATATCGAGAACCTGGACCACCTGATTATTCGCGAGGCGCCGGGGTTGGAAAGCTAGAGCAGCATGCTCACCATCACCGCGCCCAACAACCCGATATACACCCGCGCATGCAGCGCGTCCGGGATGCGACCGATCCACGGCGTGGCCAGGCGAATGCCCAGCAGCGAGCCCAGGGTGAGGATGGCAAACGCCAGCAAGTCGACATAGCCGACAAACCACGCGCCCAATTCCACCTTGGCGAATCCCGCCATGACCATGTAGGTAAAGGTACCGGCCAGCGCCACCGGCACACTCAACGGGTTGGCCATGGACGTGGCCTGGGACATGCTCAAGCCGCACCGGCGCAACAGCGGCACCGTCATCACGCTGCCGCCCACCCCCAGGAAGGTCGCGATCAACCCAATGGCAATGCCGCCGCCCGTCACTTCCGTGCTGCCCAGGCGCCGTGGTTGGCGCGTGTCGTCCTGGCTGAGAAAGCCCCTGCGCAACAGGCAATCGACGAGGGTGACTGCCAGGTAAGCGATAAAGGCATAGCGGATGAAATCGCCGCTGGCGAATATCGCAGCGCCTGCCCCCAGCACCGCGCCAATCCCGATAAACCCGCCCAACGGCCACAGGTAATGGCGAATCAGATTACCTTTGCGCCGGTGTTTTCCGGTGGCGATCAGCGCGTTGACGATCATCACGCAGGTGGAGGTGGCGACCGCGATATGCATCGCCGATTCACTTACGCCCGCTTTGTGGCTGAGGCTGAGCATGCCGTACAGCAACGGCACCACCACGAACCCGCCGCCGAATCCGAACAGCACGGCGGTCACGCCGGTCATGCAGCCGAACAGCGCCAGTAATAGATAGAGCATCGCGCATCGCCTTCAGTATCGGAGAGAGCTGACGACGATAGAGATTCAAGACTTGGCCCGCTTGCGCAAGTCGGCCAATAATATGTGAGACTTTGCCACTCTCGGAATCAGCTCCATGCGTAACGTTTCCATCGCCCAATTGGACCTGACGCCACGTACCGTCGTGGCGATCGGCACTGACTATCCCGACGGCTATCTGCTCAAGCGCCACAGCCATCGGCGCGGGCAGTTGTTGTATGGCGCCACCGGCGTGATGCAAGTCAGCACCCAGGAAGGCAATTGGGTGGTGCCCCCCCAGCGCGCCGTGTGGATTCCCGCCCAGGTGCCCCATGAGGTGCTGATGCTCGGTGTGTCGACCCGTAGCCTGTATATCGAACCCCAGGCCGTCGCCGAGTTGGGGCCCAACTGCCACGTCATCAGCATTTCGCCTCTGATGCGTCAGTTGCTGATTGATGCGGTGGAGATGCCCCTCGAGTATGAAGAAACCGGGCGCGACGGCACGCTGATCAGCCTGCTGCTGCACGAACTGGCACGCGCCGCGCACTTGCCGCTGCATATCCCGCTGCCGCAAGACCCGCGCCTGCTTGCCTTGTGCCTGGAGTTTCTGCAGCAGCCCGATGTGCATCAGTCGCCGGTTCAATGGGCCGAGCACTCGCACCTGAGCCTGCGCACCTTCAGCCGGCATTTTCGCCAGCAAACCGGCTTGAACTTCTTGCAATGGCGCCAGCGAGCCTGCGTGGTGCAGGCCCTGGCGCGGCTGGCCAGCGGCGAAAGCGTCACCCGGATCGCCCTGGACCTGGGCTATGAAAACCCGGCGGCTTTTTCCAGCATGTTCCGGCGGGTGCTTGGCCACGCACCGAGTACCTACCTTGAAGAGGCCAAATAGAGCGGCGGCCACCCTATCGAAAAAATCCAGTTGATGAGCGGTCAAAACAACTGTACAAAAACACAGTATAGTTTGCCCTCTTCCGTCGAACCTGGAGAAAGCCCATGTCCTCTCTGGCACTGAGCAGCACCGTAGAACAGCAGATCGTCCTTCACCAATTTACCCCGAGGCACAGCGTGCAGGCCCGCCTCATGCTGGGCTGGAGCCGGGAAGACCTGGCCCGGGAAGCGGAAGTGGACGTGGATTCGCTTCAGCGTTTTGAGAGCCATGGCGAGGTGGATGATGCCGTCCGCCTGAGTGTGGCGTTTCGCCTGGAGGCTGAAGGGTTGGTGTTTTTCCCGGGGTTTGCGCCGGGGTGGGGGATGAGTGTGAGGGGCTCTTTGCCCTTGTCGTCAGAGCATTCAGCGGTTGAAACGGCTGATTGAGATTTCTCTTTGCACTGACGTTTATCCCTATTTAGGTATATCCTCTCATGAGTTCATAGAAGCCACTCCTGTGGGTGGGCGGTAGCAAGAAAGATCTGCAGCAAATGCCTGGGGCTGTTCAAGATGTGTTTGGCTTTGCGCTCCACCTTGCTCAGGGAGGAAGCAAGCATTCACAAACCAAGGCACTGAAAGGGTTTGGCGGTAATGCGGTGCTTGAGGTCGTCGAGGATTGCGACGGCAACACTTATCGAGGGGTATATACCGTCCGTTTTGACTCAGCTGTTTACGTCCTCCATTGCTTCCAGAAGAAGTCGACAAAAGGCATCGCTACGGCACAGCACGACATACAACTGATCAAACAGCGACTCAAGGCGGCACAGGATCATGCACAAGCATCACAACGCGATTGAGATCGAAGAAAGCAGCGGCAATGTCTATGAAGACATCGGGCAACCCGACGCCAGTGAAATGCAGGTCAAGGCTCAACTTGCGGCGAAGATCGGGGAGATTCTCAAGACACGAAACCTCACTCAGGCACAAGCGTCCGTCATCCTTGGTTTATCGCAGCCCAAGGTGTCTGAAATGCTGCGTGGCAGGTTCCGGGGTATCAGTGAAGCCAAGATGCTTGAGTGTTTGTCCCGCCTGGGGCGAGATGTGCAAATCGTCATTACGGCTGCGCCCGCTTCGCGTACTCAAGGGCGTATTGAAGTGCTATTCGCCTGAGCTGCCCAAGGTTCTGGCCACCGTAAATTGACGTCTATGCCTGCAACTGCAACGCCCGGCGGATCATTTGTGGTGGCTGGCCAAACGCCCGCAGAAAGGCACGACGCATGCGCTCCGGGTCACCGAAGCCCGTCTCCCGTGCGACGACATCGATGGAATGGCTGCCGGATTCGAGCATCAGCCGCGCCGCTTCAATGCGCAGGTGTTCGACCGCCTTGGCCGGGGACTGGCCGGTTTCGGCGCGGAACAGCCGGCTGAACTGACGCGGGCTGAGGTGCGCCGCTTCGGCCAGTTGCTCTACCGAGAGATCCTCCTGCAGGTGTCCTTTGGCCCACGCCAGGGCGGTTTGTATACGGTCGGATTTGGGGTCCAGTTCCAGCAACGCGGAAAACTGCGACTGGCCACCGGCACGGCGATGGTAGACCACCAGTTTCTTCGCGACGTCGCGGGCCACTTCCACGCCCAGGTCGTGCTCTACCAGGGCCAAGGCCAGGTCGATGCAGGCGGTCATCCCGGCGGACGTCCATAGAGGGCCGTCGACGGTGAAGATCCGGTCTTCCTCCAGCTTCACGTTGGGGTAGCGCTGGCGAAACGTCATGGCGTGGTACCAGTGGGTGGTTGCCTTGCGCCCCTCCAGCAGCCCGGCCGCGGCCAGGTGGAACGAACCGGTACAGGCCGACGTGACCCGGCGCGACGCCGTCAATGACGCCTGCAAATAGCCCACCATGCCAGGCGTGGGCTCCAGTAATTCGTTGTCCCCCAGCACCACGATCGTGTCGTAGTCCTGCTGCCCAAAGGCGAGGCTATCGATGGCAAAGCCCATGGAGCTTTTGATCGGCCCACCGTGCTCCGACAGCAAATCCACCCGATAGAACGGTCGCCCCACCACGAAGTTGGCAAATTCGAACACGCTGCTGGTGGACAGGCTGAGCACCTGAAAACCGGGAAACAGCACGATACCGACGGACACCATGGCCAAACCCTCATGTCTCTAAAGGTGGGATATATGACATTGCAGCCACCACATTACACCCATAATCTTGGTTCCAACAAGGCCGATCCTCTCCCCGGCCATTTGGAGCAACTGCCATGTCACAACACAAAGGTTATGCCCTGATCACCGGTGCTTCGTCTGGAATAGGCGCGGTGTATGCCGACCGCCTGGCTCGTGCCGGCTACGACCTGATTCTGGTGGCCCGCAATCAGCAACGCCTGGAGCAACTGGCAACCCGCTTGAAGGCCAGCACTCAACGTAACGTCGAGGTGATAGCCGCCGACCTCAATCTGCCGGCCGACCTGGCGCGGATCGCCCAGGTTGCCCACGACGACCGCCGTATCAGCCTGCTGGTGAATAACGCCGGCGTAGGAGCCACCGCTTCGCTGCTGGAGTCGGACGCCGACAAAATGGACGCAATGATCCTGCTGAACGTACTGGCGCTGACCCGCCTGGCCAAGGCTGCAGCGACCAATTTTGTCGCCCAGGGTCGCGGCACGATTATCAACATTGGCTCAATTGTCGCCCTCGCCCCCAAGCTGCTGAACGGCGTCTATGGCGGTACCAAGGCCTTCGTGCAGGCCTTCAGCGAATCGTTGCAGCATGAACTTGCCGACAAGGGCGTGGTGGTTCAGGTCGTGCTGCCGGGCGCCACCGCCACGGAGTTCTGGGACATTGCAGGGCTGCCGGTGAACAACCTGCCGGAAACCATGGTGATGACCACCGAAAATCTGGTGGACGCTGCCCTCGCCGGCCTTGCCCAAGGTGAACGCGTGACGATCCCTTCGCTGTCGGACAGTGCGGATTGGGAGGCGTACGAAAGCGCGCGGCTGGCACTGGGCCCGAACCTGTCGCACCGTAATCCTGCCGCACGCTACGGGTTGAACTGAACCGGATTAACCCGGCCCGGGAATGAATGCAGGCTCCCTGATTGCCAGGGAGGCCTGCTCATACCCGTAGGCAACCGAGAGCAACGTGGGTTCGTTCAAACTCGCACCGTAGAAATGAAGCGCCGTCGGCATACCGTCATCGTCCATGCCCGACGGCACGGAGATTCCCGGGTAACCGGCCGCCGCTGCGAAGTAGTAGCTGTCTGAAAGGAAGTTCGACACGATTGCATCCAGCTTGTGCTCGGTCAGTGGTTTGTTGACGGTGCCCTTGAAAATCGGGCTGATAGCGGCCCACAGCCCTTCCCGCACGTCATCGCTCACGTCCAGGTCCTTGATCATGGTGAGCAGCCCTTGGTCGGGAACGCCCGGCCCGGTGTTGCGCTCGTTGAACTCAACCAGCTCTGACAACGATTTCACCGGCAACCCTTCCCGCCCGGCCAGGTACGCCTCAAGCTTTTGCTTAACGTCGGCGTACAGGGCGAGGCTATAACTGTCGTAGGTATCGTCCGACACACCTTCGGCCAGCTTTCCCACCGGTACCAGTGTCGCGCCCTTGGCCTGCAGCAAGGTGAGAGCGTCTGCAAAATGCTGCCTGTCGGCTCTGATGTCAGGGTCTTCGGCGTCATCCGCCGATAACTCAGGCAAGGGCGTGTAGCCTATGCGTTTGCCCACCAGCGAGTCAGGCGTGAGCCCGCTGGTGTGATGGTTTGTTTCGGTCATCGCATCCAGTGCTTGCGCAGCATCTCGCACGGTGCGGGTGAAGGTACCCACCGTGTCCAGGCGCGAGCTGGTCATCACCCCTTCGGTACTCACCAGGCCCACGGTGGGTTTGAAGCCAATCACACCGTTATAGGCCGCCGGCGCAATGATCGATCCATTGGTTTCGACCCCCAGTGCCAACGGCACCAACCCTTGGGCCACCGCTACGGCCGAGCCTGTACTCGAACCCGCCGGCTGGCCATTTAATCGGTGAGGGTTGAGGGTTTGACCGCCCCGGGAACTCCAGCCGTTGACCGGCGTGTCAGAGCGAAAATTGGACAACTCGCTCATGTTGGTTTTTCCGACGATGACCACGCCCGCCTTCAACAGGTTATCCACCACCCGGGCATTTTTTGCGGCAGGTGTACCCACCAGCGCCGATGACCCCGCGCTGGTCTGCATCTTGTCGCTGGTGTCGAAGACGTCTTTGAGAGCAATCGGCACACCATGCAAAGGGCCACGCACCTTGCCGCCGGCGCGCTCCCTGTCCAGTGCGCGGGCGTTCTCACGGGCATCCGGATTGATTTCAATAAACGCGTTGCCGCCCTGCAGGCCCTTGTCCAGGTTGGCTATTTGTCTGAGCGAATCCCTCACCACCGCCTCCGAACTGACTCCGTTGGGGCTGGCCATGTCGGCCGCCAACGCCTGCGCACTCCGGAAGCCCTGCGGCGCATTCGTTATCGCGTCGAAAACACCTGTACTCCATCCCGCGCCCAAGTTTGGCCCAATCATTGATGACTCCCCGGCTGTCTGAAGGTGAGGGGTATCACTTGATAACCCTGGCTCAGTCTAAGAAGAGAATCACTCAATGGCGTTGGGGCAAATCTCCCAAATTTGTGCGATCACTCGCTCCGCGAAGTAGGCCCGTCAGGACTGCTCTTGTCCGCCAACAGCACCTGCCGGAAACCGTGCACCAGCGTCGCCAGGCGATCTCCGGCCCACCGCGCCCCATAGAACCAGACACCGGCCGATACACCCTCGACGTCAGCGCCGACCGGTAGGCAGAAACGCGGATGAACAGTGGTGGAAGCACGATGGAAAGCGGGGGTTTGTGCGTCGGATATCAGCGCGTCCAACTGATACTCAGTGACCCGCTCGTCGATCTCATTACTGTGGGCAAGGCTGAAATACCGCGTGTCATCCGCGATCAGGGCCGGCACGGGCACCAACTGGGCACCGGCAGTGCGCAGCAGGCTCAATACCCGGGAAAAATACTTGCTGTGGGAGACGGCTTCCCGACGCTCACCGCACCTGTATTCACCGGCAAAACCGATACGGCTGCCGGCGAGCGACGGAGTATTCCTCAAATGCCCGGCATCGGCGACCGGGGGAATCTCCACCATCACCTTCCCTTCGGGTTCGACGCCGCTCAAGGCGACCAGTGACAGCGCGGGGTCGCGCACGGTGCGCATCATGGGGCCCGGGATATCGAACCTCGGGCCTGGATCAACGCCCAGAGGACTCCCGGCGTGAAGACTGGCGCCAAACTCGAGCCCGCCCTGGTGCGTACTTTTATCGACAATCGCACCACCGCCGTGGCTGCCGAACACCAGTGGCGTCGAGCCAGGCTCGTGGCCCTTTTCTGCCGCAGCAATACCGGGCCCGACAACGGCAGTTTCTCCAAGCACGGGGGGCCTGATGTTGCGATGCTTCGACGGCACTCCCTCAACCTTGTCCGTCACCGGAACGTCAGGTGCGGGGCCGGATCCTTTCCCGGGCAACAACGGCCGGATCGTCAGTGACACGCCCGGCCCTATCCCTTTCCCGCTGTTATCGTCCATATATCCCACTCCTCGAAGGTTCTCACGAGGAGCAATTGCACCTTTTTGTCGGGAGGGGCGTATGTCGGAAATGGCTTGCAGCGCCCGCTGCCAAGCCCTTACCCGATGACGTGCTCTTCGCTGCCTTGATGCTCAACCTCCAGCCACCAGGCCTGCCCGCGCTCCGGCTGATTGAGCATGAACGCCTGCCCCATCGGCGGCGTGGTGATGGACACATTACGCTCCCACGCCAGCGCCATGATGCGGTCGAAGGGTTCGTGCCACGCGTGAAATGCCAGGTCGAACGTGCCGTTGTGGATCGGCAGCAGCCAGCGGCCCTTCAAGTCGATGTGCGCCTGCAGGGTTTCTTCCGGCTGCATGTGAACGTGTGGCCAGTCGACGTTGTAGGCGCCGGTTTCCATCAGGGTCAGATCGAACGGACCGTACTGCTCGCCGATGCGCTTGAAGCCGTCGAAATAGCCGGTATCACCGCTGAAGAAAATCCGTCGTGGACCGTCGATCATCACCCACGAGCACCACAGCGTCTGGTTTCCATCGAACAGGCCACGACCGGAAAAATGCTGGGCCGGGGTCGAAACAAAACGGATCCCGTCGACTTCGGTGCCCTGCCACCAGTCCAGTTGCCGCACCTTGCTGGCGTCCACGCCCCACTTGACCAGCGTATCGCCCACACCCAGCGGCGCGAGGAAGTAGCGGGTCTTGTCCGCCAGTTGCACCACTGCCTTGTGGTCCAGGTGGTCGTAGTGATTGTGGGAAAGAATCACCGCCTCGATCGGCGGCAGGTCCTCAAGGCTGATCGGCGGCTGGTGGAAGCGCTTGGGGCCGGCCCAACTGAAGGGCGACGCACGCTCGGCGAACACTGGGTCGGTCAGCCAGAACTTGCCGCGCATTTTCAGCAGCACAGTGGAGTGCCCGAGGCGGAAAACGCTGTGGTCGGGGGCGGCAAACAGTTGCTCGCGGGTCAGCGGCTGCACCGGGATCTCACCCACCGGCCGTGTACTGCGAGGCTTCTGGAAGAGCATCTTCCACATGATGCCCAGGGTTTTGCCCAAGCCGCCATGCTGGATGGGCTTTTGATTGGTGAAGTGACCTTGATGCTGTTCGGAAGACTTGGGCGCTGAAGAAGAACTGTCGAGACGGGTTGAGATCGTGGCCATTACCGAGGAACTCCTGCAGACTGCTCAAAAAATTACACTGCACAGTGTAGTTTCTAGATTGCAACAAAACCGGGAGCAAGTAAACTACCGAGTGTAAGTTTCCCTTCAGAGCCGAAATCCCCCCATGACTGCACCCCAGCGCCTCACCGACCGTAAACGCGAAGCCATCGTGGCAGCCGCCATCGCCGAGTTTCGCGACAACGGGTTCGAGGTCACCAGCATGGACAAGATTGCTGCCACCGCGGGGGTTTCCAAGCGCACGGTGTACAACCACTTCCCGAGCAAGGAGGAGCTGTTCGCCGAAATCCTGCACCAGCTGTGGGCCAGCAGCGTTGCCCAACTGGACGTCAGCTACGCCAGTGACCGGCCGCTGCGCGAGCAACTGCGCGGGCTGCTGCAAGCCAAGATGACGATGATGTCGGACGCCAACTTCCTCGACCTGGCTCGCGTGGCGATTGCCGCCACCATCCATTCGCCGGAACGCGCCCAGGACATGGTCAACCGCCTGAGCAAACGCGAAGAAGGGTTCACCCAATGGGTGCGCGCCGCCCAGGAAGATGGCCGGTTGAGCTGCACCGACCCGTGCTTCGCGGCCCACCAGGTACAAAGCCTGCTCAAGGCTTTCGCCTTCTGGCCGCAGATCACCCTGGGCCAGCCCACGCTGGATGCCGATGCCCAGGCAAGCGTCATTGAGTCCGCCATCGACCTGTTCCTGGCCGGCTATGAGGTCGTGCCACGGCACTGACCTGTTGCAGGAACGACACCCAAGGTCGTTTTTTGACTTATTCGTCTCATGTCCTTTGCAAATGGCCCCGAAGGACACTGATTATTCCCACGCGAATAACTGACAATATTCATACGTATTATCCGACCAGTGGTTTTCCCGATCACGTGTGCCGTCGTACCTGCAAAAAAAAGAATCGACCCAGGAATCTATGGAAAACCAACGAGGCAAAGGGCTGTCATTTGCCAGACGTATCTACAGGCCAAGGATCATCGGCCTGGGCATCGGCTGCATCAGCGTCATCGCTGCGCTTTACCCACTGCACATGCCAGGCTGGGTCTGGGCGTTGCTGCTGTTCAATGGTTTTGGCTGGGCGCACCTGGCGTATCAGCTTTCCTCTCGCTCCGACTTCCCCTACAAGGCTGAACGACGAAACCTGCTGTACGACTCGCTGCTCGGCGGGTTCTGGGCGGCCACCACCCAGTTCACGCCCCTGACGGCGGTGACCATCCTGTCGATGATTACCATGAACAACGTCGCCGCCGGCGGCAAACGCCTGTTCTTTCACGGCATCGTGGCGCAATTGGCGGGCATCGGCGTGTCATGGCTGCTGTTCGGGATGACCTTCAATCCCGACGTCAGCCTGATCCAGGTCTACGCCTGCCTGCCGATGCTGACGCTGTATCCCATGGCCCTGGGCATGGTCTGCTACCGCCTGGCGATCAAATTGTCGGAACACAAACGCGCCCTGAGTGCCCTGAGCCGCACTGACAGCCTCACCGGCCTGCTCAACCACGGTTCGTGGAAAGACCTGCTGCACCTGAAGTTTCACAAGTGCCAGCAACAACACGTGCACGCCACCATCGCGCTGATCGACATCGACCACTTCAAGCAGATCAACGACAGCTATGGGCACATCATCGGTGACCAGGTACTGCGCCAACTGAGCCTGGAACTGCGGCGCAACCTGCGGGAAAACGACCTGGCAGGGCGTTACGGCGGCGACGAATTCTGTGTGATTCTTCCGGACATGCCCCTGGAACAGGCCGCGCAGGTGATGGAGCGCATGCGCGAAGTGTTCAGTAATTATCGCAACCCGGAAATTCCCGAGCTAAGGGTCAGCCTGAGCATTGGCCTGGCCTCGTTCCAACCCGCCTTCACCGACGCGGCCATGTGGCTCAACGCAGCGGACCGAGCGCTGTATGCCGCCAAGGACACCGGCCGTAACCGGGTCAATATCAGCGACTACGCGGTCGCCCATACCGCCTGAAACCCGCGCACTGCACCTCGTCTGAATTAAACGCAGCCGTCACCGACCGATAGCATAATGCCGCCATTGGTCGGCAGCCGTAGAACTTCTTGCTGGCAGTACCACTCAGAACCCGCTGTTCCACCCCGCTGTCAGCACAAGGAAGCTGGCAATGAGCACGCTCGCCGTAAGCTGAAGCCTTACGGTGGCAGGCGCCCCCATGGATACCCCTGACGCTTGCTTCCCCCGAGCACACGACCATGCTATTCAACGCCCACAAAAAAACCATCAGCGCCCTGCAAGCCACAATCGCCCAGCAGGCCAGCCTTCTCGACGCCATCGACCGCTCCATGGCGGTGATCGAATTCGACCTGCAAGGCACCGTCCTGCGGGCCAACGAGAATTTCCTCAAGGCCATGGACTACACCGCCGACCAAGTCCTGGGCCAATCCCATCGCCTGTTCTGCACCCCGGCCTTTGCCCGCAGCGCCGAGTACGGCCAGTTGTGGACGCAACTGCGCAACGGCCAATTCCAGTCGGGCACCTTCGAACGGGTGACCCGCAGCGGCCAGCCGATCTGGCTGGAGGCCAGCTACAACCCAGTGCGCGATGAGTCCGGCAGCGTGGTGAAGGTGGTGAAATACGCCATGGACGTCACCCCGAAAATGCAGGCCGAGAGCGAAGCCAACGCCAAGCTGCAGGCCATCGACCGCGCCATGGCGGTGATCGAGTTCAACCTCGACGGCACCATCATCAGCGCCAACCAGAATTTCCTGCACCGCATGGGTTACAGCCTGGCGCAGGTGCAGGGCAAACATCACCGCATCTTCTGCACACCGGAGCTGGCCAACAGCAGCGCCTACAGCGATTTCTGGCGTCGGCTGAACCAGGGCGAACTGTTCAACGGCCAGTTCGAGCGCATCGACAAAAACGGCCAGATTGTGTGGCTGGAAGCCAATTACAACCCGGTGTACGACGCCAGCGGGCGCCTGTGCAAGGTGGTGAAGTACGCCTCCGACGTCACGGCCATGGTGGAGAAACACGCCGCCGACGCGCAAAGCGCGACCCAGGCCTATCACATCTCGCTGCAAACCCGGGACATCGCCGAAAAAGGCGCCGAGGTGATCCAGCAGACCGCCACGGGCATGCGCGAGATTGCCGCCAACATCGACGGCTCTTCCGCGCTGATCGCCAAGCTCGGCGAGCGTTCTCAGCAGATCACCGCCATCGTCAACACCATTCGCGGGATTGCCGACCAGACCAACCTGCTGGCCTTGAACGCCGCCATCGAAGCGGCACGGGCCGGTGAGCAAGGCCGTGGTTTCGCAGTGGTGGCCGATGAAGTAAGGCAATTGGCGGCGCGCACCAGCGGTTCAACGGCAGAGATTTCCTCGATGATCGAGATGATCCAGAACGAAACCCGCCAGGCCATCGACAGCATGGACGGCACCCGAGACCGCGCGGCCCAGGGCGTGGACCTGGCCAACCAGGCCGGTACGGTGATCCTGCAGATTCGCGAAGGCGCCAGCGAGGCGGTGCAAGCCGTCAGTGCGTTTGCCAATGAGCAGGGCAACCGGTAAACGACAGGCTTCTTCATGTGCCCGGTCAAGGGCTCGGTCTATAGTGGTGCCTGTCTTACGCCACGGATTCGAGCCCGCCATGACCCCGGATAAACCTGAAGCCAACGTTGATCATCTGCGTTTTCACCGTAAACACGCCCATCTCGCGCCGACTTTTGGCAACGACACGTTTGCGCTGAAAGCCGAAGCCTTTGCGCGGTTCTTCGGCACGCCGACTTTCCTTGGGGCGCAAACCGCGATTGTGGTGCTCTGGGTCGTGCTCAACATGACCGGCGTCACGCACTTTGACGTGTACCCATTCATCCTCTTGAACCTGGCGTTCAGCCTGCAATCGGCCTATGCCGCGCCGTTGATCTTGCTGGCCCAAACCCGCCAGGCCGCGCGGGACAAGGCCCAGTCCGACGCCGACGCCCAGCACCGCGAAGCCCTGGCCGTGGCCAACACCGAACGCCAGGCCCAGGCGGCGCACACCACCAAGCAGTTGCTGGAACTGCTGGAACAGAACACCAAGCTCACCGAGATGACCAAACAACTGACCGAACGCATCGAAGGGCTGACCAGCGAAATGCATGACCACTTCGTCCGCAAGACCTGACCCTGCCACACCTCCAATGTGGGAGCTGGCTTGCCTGCGATTGCATCACTGCGGTATGCCTGATGCACCGCAGCGCCTGTATCGCAGGCAAGCCAGCTCCCACAGTCAGTTCACCGGCAAGCGCACATGCTGGCCCAACTGATCAAATAACGTCACCACCGAGCGCAAGGCCCGGCAATCGGGGCGTGTCAGCAGCCACAGGGCGGTGTCGTGCCCTACCAGCGGCGGGCTCAGCGGGTGCAAGTCCGCGCCCAGCAGGTAATCCGGCAACGCCGCCACGCCAAGCCCCGCGCGCACCAGTTCGGTCACCGAGACCATGCTGTTGCAGCGATAGGCCGGCATTACCCCCGGCAAGTGCTGGCGCCGCCAGGTGACGGTGGGGTGGTCCGGCAGGAAGTCATCCGGCGCGATCCAGTTCAGGGCAGCCAGCTCCGCGCCCGCGTGCTGGCGGGCATAGTCGGCACTGGCACATACCCGATACGACACCGTGCCCAGGCAACGTCCTACCAGATGCTCGGGCGGTGCCTTGGTCAGGCGCAGGGCGATATCCGCGTCGCGGCGGCTGAGGTTGGCAAAGTCATTGGACGTGCTCAGTTCCAGGGTCAGCGCCGGGTAGCCGGGCATGAACTGCGCCAGGGCCGGCAATAACAGCGCTTGCAGCACCGAATCGGTACAGGTCAGGCGTACCGTGCCGCTGATCACTTCACCGCCCTGCTCCACCCCCACGCGCGCCGCCTCCAGTGCCTGTTCGGCACGTTCGGCCTGCTCGGCGAGGGTGGTGGCCAAGGTGGTGGGCAGGTAGCCAGCGCGGCTCTTTTCGAACAGCGTCTGGCCCAGCGCCGTCTCCAGCCGCCGCACGGCGCGAAACACCGTAGACACATCCACCCGCAGCAACGCCGCCGCCCGTGCAAGCGTGCCGCCGCGCACCAGTGCGAGGATCAGGGACAGGTCGGGATAGTCGATTTGATAGTGCGCCGCTGCATTGAACATATGTGCTAACGCCAATATTGATTGCGTGGACGCCAATCTATAGTGAGCGCCAGGACTCAACAAGCCACGGATACCCTCGATGAATAAAACCACCCTGCACCTGGCCCTGATCGGCGACTACGATGCGCAAGTCACCGCACACCAGGCCATTCCCTTGGCGTTGCAACAGGCCGGCGAGGCGTTGGGCCTGACGGTGCGGTTCGACTGGCTGGCCACCGACACGATCAAATCCACCGAACAATTGCAGCACTACGATGGCTTCTGGTGCGTCCCCGCCAGCCCCTACCGCGACCTCGACGGTGCCTTGCTGGCCATCCGTTATGCCCGTGAGCAGCGGCGTCCTTTCCTCGGCACCTGCGGCGGTTTTCAACACGCGGTGCTGGAATACGCCCGCAACGTGCTGGGCTGGGCCGACGCCGAGCATGGTGAACTGGCCCCCGACTCGCCGCGCGCGGTACTGACACCCCTGACCTGCGCCCTGGTGGAGGCGACAGACAGCATCCGCCTGATGGCTTTTACCCGCATCGCCGAGGCCTACGGCACCCTCGATCTCCACGAAGGCTACCGCTGCCGCTATGGCATCAACCCAGACTTCGAAAGCGCACTGCTGGAGGCCGACCTGATCGCCAGCGGCCACGACTCGGCGGGCGACCTGCGGGCGGTGGAGTTGCTGGACCATCCGTTTTTTGTCGCCACCCTGTTCCAGCCGGAACGTGCGGCGCTTAAAGGCATCACCCCGCCGCTGGCCATTGCGCTGCTGAAGGCCTGCGCATGATCGCCAAGACGCCTGCCCCGCCGTACTACGCGGTGATTTTCAGCTCGCTGCGCACCGAAGGCGACCAAGGCTACGGACAAGCCGCCGAGCGCATGCTGGAGCTGGCCCGGCAACAACCCGGCTTTCTCGGCGTGGAATCGGCGCGTGGGGACGACGGGCTGGGCATCACCGTGTCCTACTGGAACAGCGAAGCCGCGATCCTGGCCTGGAAGCAGCACGCCGAACACACTGAGGTGCGCGAGCAAGGGCGCGCCGCCTGGTACTCGGCGTGCCATACACGGGTGTGCAAGGTGGAGCGGTCTTACGCGTTCGAACGCTGAAACATCAACCTGTGCAAAACACTCAATGTGGGCAAGGGGCTTCTGTGGCGAGGGAGCTTGCTCCCGCTGGAGTGCGCAGCGCTCCCAAGCTTTTGGGTCTGCTGCGCAGCCCAGCGGGAGCAAGCTCCCTCGCCACAAAAAGCTCTCTCGCCGCAGGGGCAATGTGGCGCTCAACTGACCAAATGACGCACCGCACTGATCTGTGGAATCTCCACCCGGCGCATGTACACCCGAAGCGGTTCGGTGATGTTGATGCGATCGTCGATATTCTGGTCCAGCAACAACTGGATCCGCTCGCGGGACAAGGTCATGGCCTGCCCGTCGACCGGCAGCCAGACAAACTCGGAGGTAGGGATAATGCCGTCATCGGCCACGTCCATGCCGAAGGAATCTTCGCTGAAACGTACGATGTACTGGCCGGTCTTGCGGTTCAGGCCGACAAAACCGTGGAGTTGGTCGGCGGCCTGGCAGATAAGCTCGGAGGTGATGCGCATGGTAAACCTCACTGAAAAGTCCTACTTGGACTGGAAAGATGGTTTACACGCGTGGCAAAAAATCTGCCCTCTGATGGGGCAGCTGAGGGCAAGAGTACTGCATAGCACAGCACAAAAGCGCAGAAAAATGGCCCGTGAACACGTTAATGTCGGTTTGGTGATAGCGCCATTCGCATTCAATTGTTAAAAAGGAGCCCTTCTCAAAGTTACCTCCACGAAAGGACTTCGCATATGCCTGTCACGTTTACCAAGAGTGCCCTGCTGCTGGCCCTGATGCTGGGCCTTGGCCACGCACAGGCGGCAAGCCCGATCAGCCCTACCGAGTTGGCCACCAACGAAGGCATTCCGCACCCTGCGGTGATTGCCCACCGTGGCGCGTCCTTCGATGCACCGGAATCCACCGCCGCGGCCTACAAAGTGGCGCGCGACCTGGGTGCCGACTACCTGGAAATGGACCTGCAACGCAGCAAGGACGGCGTACTGTTCGCCCTCCATGACAACAACCTGCAACGCACCACTGACGTTGCCACCAAGTTCCCCGAGCGCAAAGACAGCCCCGCCAACGAATTCACCTGGGCCGAGCTTAAAACCCTGGACGCCGGCAGCTGGTTCAACGCCGCCTACCCGGACCGCGCCCGCCCTGGCTTCGTCGGCCTGAAAATCCTGAGCCTGGACGAAATCATCAAGATCGCCGAAGGCAACCCGCAGCACAAACCCGGCCTGTACATCGAAACCAAAGAGCCGAAGCAATTCCCGGGTATCGAAGCCGACCTGAAGAACAAGCTGCTGGATAAAGGCTGGCTGAGCTCCACCGGCTCCAACCAGGCCCAGAAAAACATCGGCGTCGGCCAGGGCAAGGGCCGCGTAGTGCTGCAAACCTTTGAGAAGGACAGCCTGAAAGAGCTGCAAAAAGAGATGCCCAACACCCCGAAAATCCTGCTGCTGTGGGTGGGTGAAGGCAGCATCGAACCGAAATCCAAGGTGACCTTCGCCGAGTCCGGCGAGCCGACCAAAGCCGCCTACTACGCCAAGCAGGAGCCCAAGGACGCCGCCGAATTCGAAAAATGGATCGACGAGGCCAAGAGCCTGGGCGCCATCGGTACCGGCCCTTCGGCACAGCTGACCAACCTGGGCGACCAGAGCTACTCCGACCTGGTCAAACCCGAGATGAACCAGTTGACCCACGACAAGGGCCTGCTGGTGCACGTGTACACCGTGGATGAGCCGGTGGACTTCGACAAGGTGATGAAGGCCGGCGTCGATGGCATCTTCACCAACCGCGCCGCTGAACTGCTGAAGTACTACAAGCGCTGGCCGTCCTCGAGCGTGGCCGACCTGCTGCAGGACAACGGTTACTGAGTGAGTTCCGAATGGTCAGGTCGCCTGTGGCTGGGGCCTGACTACGGGCTGATCCAGGGCATACCGGGGCGCACCGCGCCCCATGCGCACTATGCCCATCAGTTGATGTTCTCCCCGGGCGGGCCGATCACGGCCAGCCTCGATGGCCGTGTCACCACGGCCCATCGCCTGTTTATCCCCTCAAGAACGCCCCACGCCATCCTCCACACCGAGGGTGAGGTGTTGATGGTGTATGCCGAGCCCGGCGCGTTTGATCTCGACCTTTTGCAGGCCGCCCTCGCCGATAGCCAACTGTCCCTTGAGGCACTCGACCGCACGCTGCGGCAGTCGCCGCGACGCGCACTGGAAGACACCCGTGTGGAGCGCGCGCTGCTGGCGCTGGATCAGCAACTGAGCGGCAAGGTCTCGGCCCAGGCTCTCGCGCAGGCAGCGCACGTTTCGTTGAGCCAGTTGGAGCGCTTGTTCACCCATCAGTTGGGGTTGCCGGTGCGCCGCCTGGTGCTGTGGCGGCGCTTGCGGGTAGCGCTGGGGCTGGCGCTCGGCGGCAACACCTTGACCGAGGCGGCCCATGGCGCGGGGTTCGCCGATTCGGCGCATTTTTCCCGGACCATGAAGCAGCTATTTGGCGTCACGGCCGGGGCGTCGTTGCGCAACCTGCACGTGCGAATCCTGGAATAGACCGGCCGGAACCGGCGGTTCCTTGCTCAATCGCACGGCCCTGAACGGATCGCGCAACTGCGCCACATAATCCCGTGGAAAGTCCGGCCGGCTGCCGATCCCCAGATCGCCCTGCCCCATTCGATAGTCCTGGCGGTAAAACGCCGTCCCCAACAGCCAATCCCACAGATTGAAAAACAGCCCGAAATTCACATCCCCCGCCCGGCCATATTTCATGTGGTGAAACCGATGCACCGGCGCCCAGGCAAACACACAGCGCAGCGGCCCCAGGCGCATGTCGACGTTGGAATGCTGCAACAACAGCTGAATGGCAATCGCCAGCGCCAGCAGCAGCGCCACATCCGTGGGAATGCCCAGCAGGATCAACGGCAGCAGCCCGGCCGTGGCTTCCAGCATCTGGTGCAGCGGGTGCTTCATCAAGCCATTGAAACCGTACAGCCGCTGCACGCTGTGATGCACCGCATGCAGGCGCCACAACGCCCCGACCCGGTGACTGGCGTAATGCATCAGGGTGATGCCCGCATCGGCAATGAAAATCGCCAGCAGCAATTGCTCCCAGAGCGGCCATGCCCGTGGCCATAGACCGTCGATGGACAGCAGTGCGGTCAACCCCGGCAGGATCAACAAGCCCAATGCGTTGAGGCCTTCATTGACCAACGCATGAAGAACGTCCCGCCTGCGATCGCCCTGGTTTCGATTCCATTGGGGCTCGTAAGGCGACCACGCCTCAGCGATAAACGACACCGCCACCGCCGTTACAAACACCAGCCCCAGCCAGTGCAGCGCGCCCACCTCGACCAGCCACAACGCCCAACCGATAAATCCCGCCCAGAACACGGGCGCATAGACCCAGGTCATCAACCGTTTCATCTGTGTCTCCCATAAGTGAGACGCCAGCATGAAACCCCGCACTCGTCGCCGATTGAACAAACGGCGCAATTTTAAGGGTGAGTTAAGTTGCGCTGGTTAACCTGATCCCACTTAAACAGCTCACCCCAAAGGATGACACCATGAAAAACCTGACCGCTCTGTTCGCTGCCGCCGCCCTGACCATGACCGCCGGTTTCGCCCAGGCCGATGTTCGCCCGGACCACATTCCGAGCCTGCTCAAGTCCGGTGCCGTGATGGATTTTGAAAAACTCAACGCCAAGGCCCTGGCCCAGCACAAAGGCGCCACCATCGCTGACACCGAGTTGGAAAACGAAGCCGGTCGCCTGGTCTACGAGACCGAACTGCGTGACACCAGCAATGTGAAGTGGGACGTGAAGCTGGACGCCAAGACCGGCGAAGTCCTGGAAAACAAGCAAGACACCTGAGTTGAACCACAAAAACGCCGCGCCGCCTTCGGGCCGCGCGGCTTTTTTATGCGCGCTCGTCGCCCAGAAGAGTAAATAGTCTAATTCCCTTGCACGAAGTTGTACCTTCAACCTTCAAGGCCGCTAGAATCCCAGTTATCAGCCAAGGCACAACGCCAGCAGCATCAGGATCGAGACCGTTCGCCATGGGGCAAAGAGCCGCAGACATTGCCACCATTGGCCGAATCAGTGCTGTACCCGCCATTCTCCAGGTGATCAGCGAAATGACCGGCCTGCGGTTTGCCGCCGTGGCCCGGGTGACCGATGATTCATGGACGGCCTGTGCCGTGCTCGACCGCCTGGACTTCGGCCTGCCCGTCGGCGGCGAACTGGACCTGACCACCACCCTGTGCCACGAAATCCGGGGCTCCCACGTCTCGATCGTGATCGACAAAGCCAGCGAAGACCCGCTGTACCGCGATCACCACACCCCACGCATCTACCACTTTGAAAGCTACATCTCGGTGCCGGTGTTCCGCACCGACGGGCGTTTTTTCGGCACCATCTGCGCCCTGGACCCGAACCCGGCACAGCTGCGCAGCAGCACCATCCAGTCGACCATGGAGTCGTTTGCCCGGGTGCTGTCGCTGCAAATCGAAGCCGAAGAAAGTCTCCAGCAAACCGAGGCCGACTTGCAGCAAGAGCGGGAAACCGCCGAACTGCGGGAACAGTTCATCGCCGTACTCGGCCACGACCTGCGCAACCCGCTGTTCGCAATCAACGTGGGCGCCGAGCGCCTGTTGCGCAAACACCCGGACCCGGCCACCGACACCCTCGTGCGGCACATGCTCGCCAGCGGCCGTCGCGCCTCGCAGTTGGTGGAAGATGTACTGGACTTTGCCCGAGGGCGCATGGGCAGCGGCATCCCGGTGAACATCGGTGAATGCTCCGGGCTGGAAGACACCCTGCAGCACGTGGTGGACGAGGTGCAGCACGTTCACCCGACACGCCAGATTCACGCGCGCATCGGCAGCCTCAAGGGGGTGCAAGGCGACCGCGAACGGCTGGCGCAATTGCTCTCCAACCTGGTGGGCAATGCCATCAGCCACGGCAACCCCGAAGGGCCGGTTGAGGTCAGTGCGCAAGTCAACGACGGTACGTTCGAGCTGACGGTGAAAAACCGTGGGGTGATCAGCGATCAAGCCATCCCGCTGCTGTTCCAGCCCTACTCCCGACCGACCGGCGCCCTACCCCAGGCCGGGCTGGGCCTGGGTTTGTACATCGTCAAACAGATTGCCGACGCCCATGGCGGGCGGTTGGAGGTGTCGTCCCACGAACAGGACGGTACGGTGTTCAGCTTCAGTTTGCCCACAGGCAATTGACGCCCACCTCAAATTGTCACAAAACCGTCAAATCCAGTTGCCATGATGCGCTCAAGTGAACCTGTGAAATCTCCTACAGGCACTTTCCCTGCGAGCCTCCATGAACCACAGCATCGACCACAGCCACCAGGACTCCGACCTGTTTGGCTTGCTTTACGGTTTTCGTTTTCGCCCCGGTGAAAAGGGCGAACAGATCGACTCAGCCACCGCCCTGGCGGCCTTGCAGCAACCCGGTGACCCCGAGGAATTCCTCTGGCTGCACTTGAACCTGGCCCACGCCGCCTGCGAGCGCTGGATGCAGGGGCACCTGAACCTGCCGGAAGAATTCTTCGAAGCCTTGCACGAAGGCTCACGCTCCACCCGCATCGAACACGTGGACTCGGCCTTGCTGGCGGTGGTCAACGACGTGGTGTTCAACTTCAGCAGCATGGTGTCTTCAGACATTTCCACGTTGTGGGTCTGCGCCCGCAGTCGGCTGTTGGTCAGTGCGCGTCTGCAACCGCTGCACTCGGTGGACAAGCTGCGGTCGTCGGTGAAGGCCGGTGAGCACTTTCGCTCGCCGCTGGAACTGCTGGTGCATTTGCTGCGGGACCAGGGCGAGGTGCTGACGCAGATCGTGCGCAAGACCAGCCTGAGCGTCGACCAGATCGAAGACCAACTGCTGTCGTCACGCTTGTCCACCAACCGTGCCGAACTGGGTGCCGCGCGCCGGGTGCTGGTGCGCCTGCAACGGCTGCTGGCGCTGGAGCCCGGCTCGTTGCTGCGGCTGCTCAATCGCCCGCCGCAATGGTTGCAGAAGGAAGACGTGAAGGAGTTGCGCAAATCCACCGAGGAGTTTGCGCTGATCATCAACGACCTGATGGCGTTGGGTGAACGGATCAAGCTGCTGCAGGAAGAGATCGCCGCCAACCTCAACGAGCAGAGCAACCGCACGCTGTTCACCCTGACCGTGGTCACGGTGCTGGCGCTGCCGATCAATATCATTGCCGGTTTTTTTGGCATGAACGTCGGGGGCGTACCGCTTTCTACGGACCCCGAGGGCTTCTGGATCCTGGTGGCACTGGTGGCTACGTTCACCCTGATTGCCGGGCGTTGGGCGTTCCGCAAGCGCAAGGATTATTGAAATTCAGGGGGTTGCAGACCAGTGGCAGCCCCTTTCACCTAAACACTGACTTACCGCAGCATCTCTGTAACATTTTGCAATGATCATGACCGACATCCTCCCCAACACTGGATGTTCCGGCATGGCAACCCCTTCGCTGACCGCCTCCACCTCCTCCGCTACAACCGATCCCAAACCGCGCCTGGACAAGAAACCGGGCCTGGTGACGGTGATCATTTTCTTCGCCGTGCTCGCCATGGGCCTGTTGTTCACCGCCTACAGCCTGATGCACGACATGCACGAACTGGGCACGGTGGTCACCACCTGGACGCCGTTCCTGCTGTTGGGTGTGGCGCTGTTGATCGCCCTGGGCTTTGAGTTCGTCAACGGCTTCCACGACACCGCCAACGCCGTGGCCACGGTGATCTACACCAACTCGCTGCCGCCGCATTTCGCGGTGGTGTGGTCGGGCTTTTTCAACTTCCTCGGTGTGCTGCTGTCCAGCGGCGCGGTGGCGTTCGGCATCATCGCCCTGCTGCCGGTTGAGCTGATTTTGCAGGTCGGCTCCTCCGCCGGCTTTGCGATGATCTTCGCGCTGTTGATCGCCGCGATCCTGTGGAACCTCGGCACCTGGTGGCTGGGCTTGCCAGCGTCGTCGTCCCACACGCTGATCGGCTCGATCATCGGCGTGGGCGTGGCCAACGCGCTGATGCACGGCCGCGACGGTACCAGCGGTGTGGATTGGGGCCAGGCGATCAAGATCGGTTATGCGCTGCTGCTGTCGCCGCTGATCGGCTTCGCCTTCGCCGCGCTGCTGTTGCTGGCGCTGCGGGCCTTTGTGAAAAACCGTTCGCTGTACAAGGCACCCAAAGGCGACACCCCGCCGCCATGGTGGATTCGCGGCATGCTGATCGCCACCTGCACCGGCGTGTCGTTTGCCCACGGTTCCAACGACGGCCAGAAAGGCATGGGCCTGATCATGTTGATCCTGGTGGGCACCCTGCCGATGGCCTACGCGTTGAACCGCACCATGCCGGCGGGTGAGTCATTGCAGTTTGCCGCCGTGGCCGAAGTGACCCAGGCCGCCCTGGTGAAAAGTGCCCCGCAACTGGCACCTGCCGACTCCCGCGCCACCCTGTCGACCTATGTGCGCACCAAGGAAGCCACGCCGGAACTGGTGCCCGCCCTCGCCGCCATCACCGGGCATATCGGTGAAGAAGTGAAGAGCTACGGCTCCCTCGCGGCCGTACCGGTGGAAGCCGTGGGCAACGTGCGTAACGACATGTACCTGACCAGCGAAACCATCCGCCTGATGGACAAGGGCAAGGTCGGCAACTTCGACGCCGACACCCAGAACAAGCTGCAACTGTTCAAGCAACAGATCGACAGCGCCACACGGTTTATTCCGCTGTGGGTCAAGATCGCGGTGGCCATCGCCCTGGGGCTGGGGACCATGGTCGGCTGGAAGCGCATCGTGGTGACGGTGGGCGAGAAGATCGGCAAGACCCACCTGACCTACGCCCAGGGCGCCTCGGCCGAGATGGTGACGATGCTGACCATCGGCGCGGCGGACATCTATGGCTTGCCGGTGTCCACCACCCATGTGCTGTCGTCGGGTGTGGCCGGGACCATGGTGGCGAATGGGGGTGGCTTGCAGATGAAGACCATCCGCAACTTGCTGATGGCCTGGGTGCTGACCTTGCCGGCGGCGATTCTGTTGTCGGGCAGCCTGTATTGGCTGTTTACCCAGTTGTTCTGACACAGCCCGATAAAAATGTGGGAGCTGGCTTGCCTGCGATAGCGGTGGTGACTGATACACCGCTATCGCAGGCAAGCCAGCTCCCACAGGGGTTCGGCGGCGTTCTCAGGTATTAAACAACCCACCCATCACCCTCAACCGCTTCTTGTACACCCGCCGCGCCTCCAGTGCTTCCTCCAGCGTCACCGCCACAAACCCCGCCCGCTGGTTCGGCTGCATCTGCCCGATCAGATCCAGATCGGCACTGATCACCGTGCCAATCATCGCGTAGCCGCCACCCGACACCGCATCCCGATGCAGCACGATCGGCTCCAGCCCGGCCGGTACCTGGATCGAGCCGATGGGGTAGCAACTGTCGACGATGTTCGACGGATCAGACCCGGCACCAAACGGCTGTTCCCGTGGCTGAAAGCTCAAGGCGCTGCCGCCCTTGAAGCGATAGCCGATGCGGTCCGCTTCCGAACCGACCGTCCAGGGTTCGGCAAAAAAGCTGCTTTTTGCGCCGGGTGTCAGTCGCTCGTAATACAGCCCCGGTACCACCCGCAGGGTCACGTCGCCGCCTACCGATTGGCGCAACGCCATGGGCAAACTGTTCCCCGCCCGGCCTTTGCCACTGGCCTCGCCGACCGGCAGTTCATCACCTTCTACCAGTCGCCGCCCCTGAAACCCGCCCAAGGCGCCAAGGGTGTAAGTGGAACGACTGCCGAGTACCAGCGGCACATCGATGCCACCGGCCACCGCCAGGTAAGTCCGCGCACCGGCCTTGGGGAATTCGAAGCGCAGCACTTGCCCGGCACGCACTTGAAACGCGGTGTCCTGATGCACCACCACACCGTCCAGGCGCGGCGACATCAGCGCCCCGCACAGCGCCACCAATGCATCCTGTTGAAACTCCAGCTCCGGCCCGATCAACGTGCATTCCAAGCCGGCAGCACCGGCCGGGTTGCCCACCAGATGGTTGGCCGCGCTCAAGGCGTATTGGTCCAGCGCGCCGGACGGCGGGATGCCCAGGTGGTAATAACCTTCGCGGCCAAGGTCCTGCACCGAGGTGGCGAGGCCAGGTTTGAGTACCTTGATCATGCCAGCGCCTCCTGCAGGGTTTTCGGGTAGCCAATGGGGTCGGCAAGAAAGGCATCGAGGGAAAATTCCACCGGACGGATGCGCAGGTCAAAACGCCCTGCATCCACTTCAGCCACGGCCAGGTCATAGGCGTCGCGGTCCATGGGTTTGAACTGCACGATGTCGCCGGGGCGGAAGAACACCATGTGCTCTTTCAGGTAAGCCAGTTGCTGTTGCGGGTCGTAGATCGGTGCCGGGGTGACGCCGAACATCTGGTAACCGCCGGCGCCGCGTACCGAGTAGATACAGCCGAAGCAGCCGCCGTGGCCGAGGGTCAATTTTGGCGTGTCGGTGCGCGGGCGCAGGTACTTGGGCACCTGCAACTGCCGCTCGCGCTCGACCATCTGGAACATGAACGGCAGGCCCGCCACAAACCCCACCATCGAGACAAACCATGGCGCGCCACTGTGGGCGGCGATAAACGCCTCCACGTCCGCCAGGCCATTGATCCGTGCGGCGTACTCCAGGTCGGTGCCGGTCGGGTCCTGATGGCGGTCGCGAAAACGCATCAGGGTTTCATGGGTCCAGGGGTCGTTGTACAGCACCGGAATTTCAATGATGCGGGTGTGCAAGGTGCGTTCGGCCACCGCCAGAGCTTCGGCGCTTTGCACGGCGTCGAGCAGCACGTGAGGCGCGATGCGGTCCGGGTCGAAGCGAATCTGGAACGAGGCATTCGCCAGGCAAACGTCCAGCACGCCGTCCAGGGCCAGGCGTTCCACCGCGCGGGTCACGGCCATGCCCTTGAAGAAGGCCTCCAGGGACATGCTCTCACTGACCTCGGCAAACAGGTGTTCATCACCGCCAAAGCTGTAGCGGATCGGGGAAGATTCGGCCATGTCTGTTCCTCTTGGAATCATTGTAGAAAGGCAGGCAAAAAATCATGAGTGTTGGCAGAAGTAGTCATTGTGGCGAGGGGGCTTGTCCCCCGTTGGGCTGCGTAGCAGCCCCAAAACCTGACCTTGAATGCTGCCTGGGGAAACTCCGTGGGCTTATAGGGGCTGCTGCGCAGCCCAACGCGGGGCAAGCCCGCTCACCACAACAATCCCCGCCTTATCCAAGGCTTCACGGGTGGCTTCCACCAGTTCAAGGGCCCCGGGGGTGTCGCTGTGCAGGCAGATGGAATCGAATTCGATAAACAGGTCTTCCCCTTCGACGGTACGCACCAGCCCGGTCTGACACGCCCGCAGGACCCGCGCCGCCACCGTCGCAGGATCCAGCGCGCGCACATTGCGGGTAAACACGATGGAGCCCGTGAGATCGTACTCACGGTCGGCGTAAAACTCCCGCACCACCGGCTGGCCCAGTTCCTTGGCAATACGCCAGATCACCGAGTTGGGCATGCAATACAGCAACAAGGTGGGCTCCAGCCGTTGCAGGTTTTCCACCAGCAAGCGTGCCGCTTCTTCGTCCCGGGCCAGGTGCATGTAGAGCGCGCCGTGGGGTTTGATGTGTTGCAGCGTCAGGCCCTGCGCCCGGGCGATTTCCCGCAAGGCGCCAAGCTGATAGAGCATATCGTCCACCAGCTCCTGGGCCGGGGCATTGATATGGCGACGGCCGAAACCCACCAGGTCACGAAAGCCCGGGTGCGCCCCAATCGCCACGCCCAGTTGCTTGGCGCGCTCGACCGTGCGACGCATGGTGCCCGGGTCGCCGGCGTGGAAGCCGGTGGCGATGTTGGCCGAGCTAATGTACGCCATCAGTTCACTGTCGACGCCGTCGCCGATGGTCCAGGGGCCAAAGCCTTCGCCCATGTCCGAATTGAAATCCACTGCCTGCATCGGGGTCGCTCCGTTGAAGTTCATGCCATGGAAATTAGGCTGCGGCTTGACCCCTTGGGAAGATCTATTATCAGATGGCCCATCTTCTGAAAATCAGATACCCGCCATGTCCCTGACCCTGCGCCAAATCCGCTACTTCGTCGCCACCGCCGAAATCGGCCAGATCTCCCAGGCGGCGATTCACCTGAACATCTCGCAGTCCGCGGTGACCACTGCGATCAAGGAGCTGGAAGCGATGCTCGGCGCCCAGCTGTTTGTGCGCTCGGCCCAGGGCATGAGCCTGACCGACGCCGGGCGGCATTTTCTCAACCGGGCCTACGTGATTGTGCGCAGCGTCGACGATGCCCTGAACAGCCCGCTGCCGGACTACCGCGCCAGCGGCGTATTGCGGGTGGCGGCCAGCTACACCGTGCTCGGCTACTTCCTGCCGCACCATTTGCAGCGCATGGAACACTGGCACCCGGACGTGACCATCGAGGTGTTCGAACAGGAACGCCAGGCGATCGAACACGGCCTGCTCAACGGCCAGTTCGACATGGCCGTGGTGCTCACCGCCAACCTCACACACCCGGATATCGTCTCGGAAATCCTCTTCAACTCCGAGCGCCGCCTGTGGCTGCCCAGCCATCACCCGTTGTGCGAGCGCCCCGCCGTCAGCCTCGCGGACGTGGCCAGGGAACCTTACATTTTCCTCACCGTCGACGAAGCCGAACAAAGCGCCATGCGCTACTGGGAGCAGGCCGGGCAAACACCCAAGGTGCGGTTGCGCACCAGCTCGGTGGAGGCGGTGCGCAGCATGGTTGCCAATGGCAGCGGCGTGGCGATTTTGTCGGACCTGGTGCATCGCCCGTGGTCACTGGAAGGCAAGCGCATCGAAACCGTGAGCGTGACGGACAAGGTCACCCCCATGAGCGTCGGCCTGGCCTGGCACCGCGAGCGTGAGTTCACTCCGGCGATGCAGGCATTCCGTGATTACTTCCACGATGCGTTCCTTGCGCCGCAGCAGTTGTCAGCCCGGCGTTAAACGCGAATTGCAAGGTAGCAGCCAGCCAGTCCATGAACACCCGCACCCGCAGCGGCAAATGCCGTTGGCCGGCGTACAGCAGGGACACGTCCAGCGCGGGGGCCGGATAGTCCGGCAGCACCGAAACCAACTCGCCGCTGGCCAATAGATCGAGAATGCCCAGGGCTGGCACTTGGGTCAGGCCGAAGCCACCCACGCACGCGGCCCTGTAAGCGTCGGTGCTGTTGACGGTGACGCGCCCGGCCATGGGGATCCGGTGCACCTTGTTGCCTTGCACGTACTCAAACCCTGGCGAGCGCGAACCCAGCGGGCGTACGTAATGCACCAGATGATGGTCGGCCAAATCGTCCAGCGTCTGAGGGACGCCGTAGCGTTCCAGGTAGGTGCGACTCGCGCAGTTGATCATCGGCATGCTGAACAGCAACCGGGCCACCACCGACTGGTCCGGCTGTGCGCCCACACGCAATACGCAGTCAAAACCCTCGGCCAACAGGTCAACCTGGCGGTCGGTGCTGCTGATCTCCATCTCGATCAGCGGGTGCTGGTCCATGAATTCCGGCAGGCGCGGCAGGATCAGTTCGCGGGCCATCACGTTGGGCATGTCCACCCGAACCCGTCCCGCCAACTGCGCCTCATCCTGACGAAACAAGCCTTCCAGTTCCTCCATGTGGGACAGCAAGTCCTTGCTGCGCTCGTACAACACGCGGCCGTCCTGGGTGGCCTGCACCTTGCGCGTGGTGCGCTGCAACAGGCGCGCGCCCAACAGTTCTTCCAGCGCCTGCACATGCTCGGAAACCGTAGAGCGCGGCAGGTCCAGGCTCTCGCCCGCCCGGGTGAAACTCGACAGTTCGGTGACGCGCACGAAGGTGCGCAGCAGCTCAAGTTTGTTCATGGATTGTTCGCCTTATCCGGCCAGTGATTCCGGTATAGCGCTGTTTATCACGTTATGGGCGGACAAATACACTCAATCCCACGAACATTCACACGCTCCGAGGACTACACCATGACCCGTAAAATCGCATTGATCACCGGCGCCAGCCGCGGCCTGGGCAAAAGCGCTGCGCTGCACCTGGCGGCACAGGGCGTCGACATCATCGGCACCTACAACCGCGCGGCGGACGAAGCCCAAGCCGTGGTCGCCCAAGTCGAATCACTGGGCGGCAAGGCGGCCATGCTGCAACTGGACGTCAGCCAGAGTTCTACCTTTGAGGCGTTCACCGCCCAGGTCGGCGCAGTATTGAAAGACGTGTTCGGTCAGGCGCACTTCAACTTCCTGATCAACAATGCCGGGATCGGCGCCCATGCCAGCTTCGCTGAAACCACCGAAGCGCAGTTCGACCAACTGGTGGCGATTCACTTCAAGGGCCCGTTTTTCCTGACCCAGAAACTGCTGCCGCTGATCAGCGACGGTGGCCGCATCATCAACATCTCCAGCGGCCTGGCGCGCTTCAGCCTGCCGGGTTACTCGGCCTATGCCTCGATGAAAGGCGCGGTGGAAGTACTGACCCGCTACCAGGCCAAGGAACTGGGCGCCCGCGGGATTACCGTCAACACCCTGGCCCCCGGCGCGATTGCCACCGATTTCAGCGGCGGCGTGGTGCGGGACAACCCGGACGTGAACGCCATGGTCGCCAACAACACCGCCCTGGGTCGCGCGGGCTTGCCGGATGACATTGGCGGGGCGATCTCCACCCTGCTGGCCGATGGCAGCAACTGGATCACCGGGCAACGGGTCGAGGCCTCCGGCGGGATGTTTCTGTAACCCGGTCTGATTCTCCGCTAGCATCAATGCTTTCGGATACCTGACAGGCAATCACCCATGAGTTTTGATCCAGGACTGGCCGGCGGCATGGGCGTACTGGCCGCCGTGGTCGACAGCGGCAGTTTTGCCCGCGCCGCCGACAGCCTGGAGATGACGCCTTCGGGGGTCAGCCGGGCGATTTCCCGGTTGGAAAAACGCTTGGGCATCCGCCTGTTCGACCGCACTACCCGCTCGGTGCAATTGACCGACGAGGGCCGGCGTTTCTACCAGGAAATCGCCCCGCTGCTGGCCGGCCTGGAAGAGGCCGCCAGCTCGGCGGCCGACAGCGCCCTGACGGTACGCGGACGGCTGCGGGTGAATATCGACCCGTACTTCTCGCGGCTGGTGCTGGGGCCGGTGCTCGGTGAATTCATGGGCCAATACCCGCAGCTGCAGTTGGACCTGCACACGCGGGATCAGCTCGGGGACCTTGTGGCGGATGGCTTTGACCTGGCCATCCGTTTTGGCATTCCGCAATCCTCCTCGTTGATCGCCCGCAAGCTGATGGAGGTGCGAGTGCTGACGTTGGCCTCGCCGGCTTATCTTCAGCGCCATGGTCGCCCGGCCCATCCAATGGACCTGGAAGACGGCCAGCACGTGTGCATCGACTTTCGCGACTCCCAGACCGGCCGGCCATTTGGCTGGGAATTCCACCGCCCCGGCGAGCAAGTCAACGTCGCCACCCGCGGGCGGCTGGTGGTCAACGATGCCGGGACCTTATACAGCGTGTGCGAACACGGGCATGCGGTGGCGCAGATGCTCGACCTTGGGCTGGCGCCGGCGCTGGAGTCGGGCGCGCTGGTGGAGCTGTTTCCCGACTGGCCCGACGAGCGTTTCCCGTTGTATGCCTTCTACCCGTCGCGGCATTTGCCGGCGGCCAAGGTGCGGGCATTCCTCGATTTTGTGGCCTCGCTACACCCCCTGTAGGAGCTGGCTTGCCGGCGATGACGTATCCAAAATCGCCATCGCCGGCAAGCCGGACTCCTACGCGGTGCGCATCCGTTTCTGCATGATCCTTTCCCGCACCGCGTCATACGCCCAGTGATACACGTAGGTATACGGCAGGAAAAACAGCAACACACCGATGTCGAGGATAAACGCCTGCATCAGGCTGATGTTCAGCCACCAGGCGATCAACGGAACGCAGATCGCCACCAGGCCGCCTTCAAACATCAACGCATGCAGCACGCGGGTCCAGGCCCCGCCAGACAGTTGCAGGCGCGCCTTGAGACGGTCGAACAGGCCATTGAAAATCACGTTCCAGGCCAGCGCCATGAGGCTGATGGCCAAGGTCACCATGCCCATCTCCAGGGCCGGTTTATCCATGATCCACGCCAGCAGTGGCGTACAGATCATTAAGGCCAGGCCTTCAAAACCAATGGCTTGCCAAACGCGTTCAGTAATCGACTTGGTGGGTGTCATGACCCGTTCTCCGTGAGTGACGATGGTTGCCATCATTACCCTTTAACCCGATACTTCATAATCAATAACCATCGATCAAGGCGATAGTCATGGCCTCACATGAAGTGCTTCAGGCGTTTGTGCAGGCGGCGACCCAGGGTTCGTTTTCCGCAGCGGCGCGCAAGCTGGGCAAGAGCCAGTCCACCGTCAGCGCGGCAGTGGCGAGCCTGGAGATTGACCTGGACGTGGTGCTGTTTGATCGCAGCAGCCGCAAGCCGACGCTGACGCCGGCCGGGCATGTACTGCTGCAACGCGCCGAGCAGGTGCTGGAAGCCAGTAGCCGCCTGGAGTTGGCGGCCAGCCAGTTATCCCAGGGGCTGGAGCCCAAGCTGAGTATCGCGATGTCCGATACCTATCAATCGGACCGTTTCGAAACCGCCCTCAGCGCCTTTGAGCAACGCTACCCGGACCTGGAACTGGAATGCCTGATCGCCGAATGCGAAGACTTGATCGCCCTGGTGCAAAGCGGCCGGGCGCAGATTGCGTTTATCGAAATGCAGGAGGTCTACCCGCCGGACCTCACCAGCACCGCCGTGGAAGAGCGCACGGAAATCGCGCTGTTTGTCGCCCCCAAACATCCGCTGGCGAACCTTGCGGACATCGACCAGCAAACCCTGGAACAACACCGCGAACTGCGCCTGGCGAGCATCATCAACCCGAATGAAACCCGTGGCCTGGGTCGTGTGTGGTCGGCGCCCAGTTACCTGATGCTGATGGAAATGGCGCAGTTGGGTTTCGGCTGGGCGCCTCTGCCGCGCTGGCTGGTGGAGCGGTTTGGGGGTGACCACCTGTGTGAAATCAAGGCTCGAGGCTGGCCGCGTTCGGTGGCGGTAGATGCATTGTGGTCACGCCAGCATCCGCCCGGCCCGGCAGGCAGTTGGCTGCTGGGCAAGATGCTGGAATAACGCCGGAACACACTATTCGGAACAATGAAGATCAAATGTGGGAGCTGGCTTGCCAGCTCCCACATTGGATTGGCGGTGCACTCAAAGGCGCAGTCAGGCCGCTTCAATCTGCGGCGGGCGGTTGCTCTGGAAGTATTCATGCAGCGCCCGCAACGCCGGCAACTCCAGGGCCTGGGCGGCAAAGCACAACCCCACCCGGCGCGTCGGTGCCGGCAGGTGCCACGGGCGAATCACTACCCCGGCGCGCTCCGCCGCCAGCGACTGCGGCAACATCGCTACACCCACTCCCGCCGCCACCATGTGCAAGGCCTGGGTCAACGAACCGGCATGCCCGGCCACCGCCTGGGGCGAACGCCCGTACAGGGCCATCAGCCGTTGATGGGAATCATGCTGCGGGCAGGTGATCCAGTCTTCGATCGGCGCCCAGGCCTGTTCTTTTCCACCCGCCGCCATCGGGTGCGCAGCCGGCAGCGCCATGACGTAGGACTCTTCCCAAAGCGGCAGGAACAATTCGTCCTCGCAGCACATTTCCTCCACGGCCAGGCGACCTTCTCCTTCGCAGCCTTCCTGCAAGGTCAGCAGCAAACCCGGCAGGCCCTGGTGCGCCATGCGCAGGAAGGTTTCGATCTGGCTGTCGGCAATGTCGCCCTCCACCCCCAGTTCCAGGGCGATGCGGTTTTCGCGCCCGCGAAACAGCCGGCTCAACGCATCGGCCTCGGCCACCATGCGCCGCGCCTGCGGGTACAGCACCCGCGCTTCATCACTGACCTCAACCCCACGGGGCTGACGCAGGAACAGCGCCACGCCCAACTCTTCTTCCAGTTGCTTGATGGTCACCGACAACGTCGGCTGGCTGATGAACAGGCGCTGGGCGGCGGCGGTGATATTGCGCTCTTCGAACACCGCGAGAAACGCCCTGAGATGACGCACATCCATAGTTATTACCGATGACAGACAGAGGAATAAGGCATTTTTCAGCCACCCAAGGGCTAAATATACTGCGCCCCACGTTCAGTTATTTGTTTTTCTTATCTCAGGAGTTCCACCATGAGCAAGCCCTTGATCATCATCACCGGCGCCAGTTCGGGCATTGGCGAAGCGACTGCGCGCTTGCTGTCGGCCGCCGGCCACCCGCTGTTGTTGCTGGCACGTCGCATCGACCGGCTGAATGCCCTGAACCTGCCGAACACCCTGAGCCGCGGTGTCGACATCACCGACCGCGCCGCGCTGGTGGCGGCGGTGAAAGAAGCCGAAGCCCAGTTCGGCCCGGCCGACGCGCTGATCAACAATGCCGGCGTGATGCTGCTGGGCGCCGTCAGCGAACAGGACCCGGCGCAGTGGGAGCAGATGCTCGACGTCAACGTGAAAGGCCTGCTGAACGGCATTCATGCGGTGGCCGGCAGCATGGTCGAGCGCAAGGGCGGCACTATCATCAACGTCAGCTCGGTGGCCGGGCGCAAGACCTTCCCGAACCACGTTGCGTATGTCGGCACCAAGTTTGCCGTGCACGGGATTTCGGAAAATCTGCGGGAAGAATTGTCGCCTCACAACGTGCGCGTGATCACCATTGCGCCGGGCGCGGTGGAAACCGAACTGCTGAGCCACACCACCGATGAAGCTATCAAGACCGGCTACCAGGCATGGAAACAGGACATGGGCGGCACCGTGCTGAGCGCCGACGACGTGGCCTCGGCGATTGCCTATGCATACCAGCAGCCGCAGCATGTGTGCATTCGCGAGATCGTGTTGGCGGCGACGCGTCAGCAGCCGTAAGAAGCCAAGGCAGACAACACAAATCCACTGTGGGAGCTGGCTTGCCTGCGATAGCGGGGTATCAGCAACAGTTGTATGGCTGACCCACCGCTATCGCAGGCAAGCCAGCTCCTACAGTGGATCGCATTTCAGTCTCACAGGCTATTTGAATTCCGCCAGGCGCCGCTCGATAAACCGTTGTTCGGGCGCTTGCCGGGTCAATGCCAGCGCCAATTCAAACGCCCGCCGCGCGTCCTCCATCCGCCCCAGCCGCCGGCAAAATTCGCCCCGCGCCGAGTGCGCCAGGTGATAGTCGACCAACTCTCCCCGCGCCAGAATCCCGTCCACCAACTCCAGTCCCGCCAACGCCCCATCGCGCATCGCAACGGCCACCGCGCGATTCAGCTCGATCACCGGCGACGGCACCGCCGTTAGCAGCACGTCATAAAGCCCGACGATCTGCGGCCAGTCGGTCTCATCAGCGCTCGCCGCTTCAGCATGCACCGCCGCAATCGCCGCCTGCAGGCTGTAGGGCCCGAAGCCTCGCGAGGTCAGGGCTTTCTCCACCAGGGCAGATCCTTCAGCGATCAACGAAGCGTCCCACAGCGAACGGTCCTGCTCATCCAGCAACACCAACTCACCACCCGCCGAGGTGCGTGCCGGGCGCCGGGATTCGTGGAGCAGCATCAGCGCCAGCAAGCCCATCACTTCCGGCTCCGGCAACAATTCCATCAGCAAGCGGCCCAGTCGAATCGCTTCGCGGGTCAGGTCTTCCCGGGTCAAATCAGTGCCCATGGACGCCGAATACCCTTCGTTGAACACCAGGTAAATCACCCGCAGCACGCTGTCCAGGCGCTCGGGTAATTCCGCCAGGGATGGCACTTGATAGGGGATTTTCGCCTCGCGAATCTTGCCCTTGGCCCGCACGATGCGCTGGGCGATGGTGGCGGGCGTGGCGAGAAACGCCCGGGCGATTTCCTCGGTGGTGAGGTCGCAGATCTCACGCAAGGTCAGCGCCGCCTGGGCATCGGCCGCCAGCGCCGGGTGGCAGCAGGTAAAGATCAGGCGCAGGCGGTCATCTTCCACGTCTTCGGCGCTCCAGTCGGCGTCTTCCAGTTCATCGGCCTGAGCCAGCAACTGGTTCTGGTGCGCGGCAAAACGGGCCTGGCGGCGCAGGCGGTCGATGGCCTTGAAGCGCCCGGTCGAGACCAGCCAGGCCCGGGGATTGTCGGGCACACCGTCCTGCTCCCAGCGCTCGACCGCGACGAAAAACGCCTCGTGCAAGGCTTCCTCAGCCAGGTCGAAATCGCCGAGCAGGCGAATCAGGGTCGCGAGGATGCGCCGCGATTCGCTGCGATAAACCGCTTCGACCCGGGCCTGCACCGTCAATCGCGCATGCCTTCAGTCACAAGCGTCACCAGGCGGTCCAGGCTCTGGCCCCAGCCCTCGTGAAAGCCCATGGCTTCGTGAGCCTGCTTGGTTTCAGCGCTCCAGTGCATGGCACGGGCGGTATAAAGCGTCTTGCCATCGACGTCTTCAAAGGTCACTTCGGCGGTCATGAACGGCTGGCCCGAAGGAATCCAGCCGGGGGTGAAGGCATCGGTAAACACCAGCCGACTGGGGGCGGTAATTTCGAGGAATACGCCCTGGGTCGGGTACTCGCTGCCGTCGGGCGCGCGCATCAGCGTGCGAAACTGCCCACCTACCCACAGGTCCATTTCGCACTCGGGGGTGGTCATGCCGTGTGGGCCCCACCACTGTTGCAACAAGGCGGGTTCGGTCCAGGCGCGGAACACCCGGCTGCGCGGGGCATCGATCAAGCGACTGATGGACAGTTCAAATTCGGCGGGTTTGGGTTGATGAGTCATGGGAAAACCTCCTGAGTTTTATTGTTGTGATCAGAGATTCAGTTCACGCACCGGGCGTACTTCCACACTGCCGACCCGGGCCGCCGGAATGCCGCCGGCCACCTGGATCGCTTCATTCAGGTCCTTGGCTTCGATCAGGTAAAACCCGGCGAGCTGCTCCTTGGTTTCGGCAAACGGCCCGTCGGTGATCGACAGCTTGCCGTTGCGCATGCGCACGGTGGTCGCGGTGGTCACCGACTCCAACGGT
This sequence comes from Pseudomonas sp. 1912-s, assembly GCF_029269205.1. NCBI lineage: Bacteria > Pseudomonadati > Pseudomonadota > Gammaproteobacteria > Pseudomonadales > Pseudomonadaceae > Pseudomonas > Pseudomonas sp. 1912-s. The sequence goes on from NZ_JARIXR010000009.1 coordinate 185,836, forward strand.
TCGGCGGCCAGCAACCGCCCGCTGGCCTGCACGGCGGCACCATAGGCAAAACATTCCGGGTCCTTGGGGCTGTCGGGCGAATCATGCAGCACCTGCTCGTTGCTATAGATCAGGCAGAGGTATTTCATGGGATTCTCCGTTTTCGGACAACTGACTATAGTTCGCGGCGTTCAAGGTTTCAGGTCGAACAGACCGGCGCCGGTTTCCATGTCGAAGGGTGCCGACCAATGTTCATGCACCACTTTCCACTCCCCGCCAACGCGCTGGTAACCGGCGCTGACGCGCATCCAGCAGGTCTTGAGCACACCGTCGGGCCCGGTGCCGCCACAGTGCGCCAGCCAGTGGGCAAAGGCGCTGTTATCGGCGGCGACGATATGCAGCTCGTGGAAGTCAAAGACCCCGGGGCCCGGGCAGAACTCCATGCACGCCTTCCAGTGCGCCTGGTAGGCGGCCTTACCCTTGAACTGCAGGGCGTTAACGGCGTCGAACGAGACGATATCGTCGGCGTAAAAGCTGACAATCTTCTCAACGTCCTTGGCGATGACCGCCTGTTTCCATTGTTCGATCAAGCTGTTGATTGCAGTGCTCATGGCGATACTCCTTGCGGGAAAAATCACTGAAGACACCCTTAGTCGACTGGGATATCGGCCAATCGACAGTCCCGCGAAAAATAATTGCGAATACCGCAAACCCGCTAGAATCCGCGCTTCTTTGTAGGATTTCGGATGCTACGCCGATGGAAACTCGCCTCGTTCCCTATGAGACGTTGACTGCCCTGCAGCAACAGCAACTCGGCACCCTGGAAGTGCATCCCGAACAACTGGCGTTTTCCGGCGATATCTACTGTGCGCTGAACACTCTGCTGGCCAAGCCGAGCCCCGGCGTGGCGGGTTTTGCCCTACTCGCCGACGAGATTCCCGTGGCGTTCCTGCTGCTCAAACGCCCGCCCTGCCTGCCCCATTGGGCCGATGAACACAGCGCCACGCTGCATGCACTGCAAGTCGACCGCCATCAACAGGGCCAGGGGTTTGGCAAAGCCTGCCTGCAGGCCCTGCCAGCGGCTGCGCGCCTGGTATGGCCGCAGATCAAGGCACTGGAACTGTCGGTGGACACGGACAATGTGGCGGCGATGGGGCTGTATTTGCAGCAGGGCTGGGTGGACAGCGGTGAGGCGTACAAGGGGCGGATTGGGTATGAGCGCCGGTTGGCGTGGGTGTTTTAAACAACGAGGAGGTGGTGAAATGCTAACAACCCTGGAACAACTCGAGTCCCTCTATGGCCTCCCCCACGAGCGGGCCGTGCGCAAGGAAATTCCGTTCCTCAACGAGGATTACCAGGCGATGGTCCGCGCGTCACCCTTGGTGGTGGTGAGTTCGTCCGGCCCGGACGGCATTGATGGCTCGCCCCGCGGCGATGTGCCAGGGTTTGTACGAATCATCGACGAGCGCACGTTGGCGATTCCGGATCGGCCAGGGAATAACCGCCTCGACACCTTGCGCAATCTGGTGGTGGATCCGCGTATTGCGCTGCTGTTCATCATTCCGGGGATTGGCGAGACATTGCGGGTCAATGGTCGCGCGCAGATTTCCATCGAGCCCGAGTTGCTGGAGAGCTTTGCGGTGAATGGCAAAGCGGCCCGCTCGGTGATCCTGGTACAGGTGGAAGCGGCGTATTTCCATTGTTCCAAAGCCTTCGTGCGCTCCGATTGCTGGAACCCGGAAAAGCATCTGGATCGCTCGGCACTGCCCAGCGCCGGGGCGTTTCACAAGCGGCTGAACGACGGGGCGTTTGACGCCGAAGCCTATGACCGGGAAATGCCGGAGCGGGTCAAGGCCACGTTGTATTGAGAGGCCGTTGCAAAAGCCTTGCCGGCCCTTGGGCCAAATTCGTGGGCCGGCACGCACTACCTGTTATTTCTAACAGCTATCCACCCGATGGTTTGTGAGATGTACTGCTGTTCCCACGTAGTCGCTTCGTGATGTCGAACAAGCAGGTATGGAGGACTTCCCCCCACAAGGAGCCCCATCATGGCCAACTCCCAAAACATTGCCGGCAGTTTTGATACAAGCTTTGGCACAGACCGCAACGGCACCGTTCGCCTGGAATTGCTGGCCGGGTTCACCCGGTTGCTCAAGGACCAGACACTGCTCACCGTAGGCAACAAGCGAAAATCCCAAACCGAATATATCGTTGAGGCGGTAAAACACCATGCCGACGGGTATTACGATAAAGCGCTGGCCGAAACGTCCATAAACGGTTTTAACCTGTTCGCGGCCCTGACAGTACAGGCAGACGATAAGTACCTGGTGTTATGGGGCCTGCTCAACGGGGCCCACTATGATGCCCACCTCACGCGCTTCACCAAAGAAGGCGATCCCGACCCACAGTTCAACCCTGGCAACAACGGTACCGTACGGCTTGATGTCGCTGTCGAGGACGATCTGCTGGGAAAACGAGGCTTGAAGGTCCGAGACAAAGACGGCGCCGTCTATGTGGCGTTCGAAATTCACGAACACGACAGCATCATTATCAAGATCGATAAAAACGGAGGTACCGACCCGCTTTTTGGTGACGGAACCGGGCGGGTATACGTGCCCGACACACAACTGCGCGCCCTGGCATTTTCGTACGACGATCACCTGTTGGTCGCAGGCAACACCAGAGACAAAGCCCTTATCAGTTGCTACGACAACAGGGGTTCGCTGGTGACAGGTTTTGGCAGTGGCGGCCATGTTGAGCTGGGCTCCGCAGATACCGGCAACCCGCTTAGCGTCTTCAGCATTGTGGTGGACGATCAACATCGGATCACCGTAGCAGGGTCCAACGCAAAACTGCGACAAACCCATAACTTCGTCGCCAGTTTCACCGCCAGCGGGCAACCCGACCCCACGTTCAACCAGGACGTTCCCGTGCACACCACTGTTGAAGATGGCTCGTATGTGAGCCACGTGGTCCAGCGCGACGGAAAAGTCGTGGTATTGGCCCGGGAACAAGCAACGGGCTTAACCACAAAACTGGTGAGATACACTCGGGCCGCTCACAAGGACCCCGCATTTGGTAATGCCGGCGTTGCGCCGGTCTATACGAGGCAGGACAGTCCACTGCGGTCTTATGTCGACACCGTCGAGTTGCAACAACCGGGGGAAAAATTCCTGGTATCCGGTCCCAACGCAACCTACTACACCTATATCGCGCGCCTGCTCAACGACGCCTGAGTGACCGGCACCCGGGTGGGGAATTCTCCCACCCGGAACCTCAAGTCATCAGAGCTTTTCTATCGGTATCCAGATTTCCACGGAGCCCGTACCCTTGCCCACATCGAAGTCGGCGCTGTAACGCTCAAAATCGGCCCCGATCACCTTGTGGCCGGAACCCGGTAGCCACTCGAACATGATGCGTTCATAGGTCTGCGCCAGCGCCTGCACTGGGCCGTAATGCGGGAACACCGCATAGCGATGGGCGGGAATTTCAATCGACTCGAAGTTGCTCGGCACATCGCCCTTGGTCGGCACTTCGACGCCCGCCAGGTAGTCGAATTCATCGTGTTTGGCGTTGTAGCACACGCCGTAAGTCACGCCGCCCACACGCTGCTTGATCTCTTTGAAGCAGCTGTCGAACAGTTCCCACAACTTGGGAATATCTCCCAGCGTGGCCTTTGAATAACGCCCTTGCACACCCGCGATCACCAGGGCCTTGCCCTCTTCCATGTGCGGCTGTAATGGCAGTTTTGTCTGTTGATCCATCTGAACAGTCTCCTTCTTATGAGGGAACAAACCCGCGTCGAGTATAGGGGCATATCCCCGCCGTACTCCAAGCAGAAATTTTTGCCGCAACATCTGGACAATTGGCCATCATCGACCGTATTGTCTGCCCCGCAGGCCACCGCAGTGGCCGACGTCGCTCGGACGGTTCCGGGCGCTTACGTATTTCGAGGCAACAATGGCCGACCAAGGTTCGCCGCGCCGCTTTGCGCGCATAGATCGACTCCCCCCTTACGTTTTCAATATCACTGCCGAGCTGAAGATGGCTGCGCGTCGGCGCGGCGAAGACATCATCGACTTGAGCATGGGTAACCCTGACGGCGCCACGCCACCGCACATCGTGGAAAAAATGGTCACCGTCGCCCAACGCGAAGACACCCACGGTTACTCCACCTCCAAAGGCATTCCGCGTCTGCGCCGGGCGATTTCGCGCTGGTACAAAGACCGCTATGAAGTGGACATCGACCCGGAAACCGAAGCCATCGTGACCATCGGTTCCAAGGAAGGCCTGGCGCACTTGATGCTGGCCACCCTGGACCAGGGCGACACGGTGCTGGTGCCCAACCCCAGCTACCCGATTCACATCTACGGTGCCGTGATTGCCGGCGCCCAGGTGCGCTCGGTGCCGCTGATTCCGGGCGTGGATTTCTTCGCTGAACTGGAGCGCGCGATTCGCGGCTCGATCCCCAAGCCGAAGATGATGATCCTCGGCTTCCCGTCCAACCCCACCGCGCAGTGCGTGGAGCTGGACTTCTTCGAACGGGTGATCGCCCTGGCCAAACAGTACGACGTGCTGGTGGTGCATGACCTGGCCTACGCCGACATCGTCTACGACGGCTGGAAAGCCCCCTCGATCATGCAGGTGCCGGGCGCCAAGGACATTGCGGTGGAGTTTTTCACCCTGTCCAAGAGCTACAACATGGCCGGCTGGCGCATTGGTTTCATGGTGGGCAACCCGGAACTGGTCAACGCCCTGGCGCGGATCAAGAGTTACCACGACTACGGCACCTTCACCCCGCTGCAAGTGGCGGCGATTGCGGCGCTGGAAGGCGATCAGCAGTGCGTGAAAGACATTGCCGAGCAGTACCGCCAGCGCCGCAACGTGCTGGTCAAAGGCCTGCATGAGCTGGGCTGGATGGTCGAGAACCCGAAGGCATCGATGTACGTCTGGGCGAAAATCCCCGAGGCGTATGCCGCGATGGGTTCGCTGGAGTTTGCCAAGAAGCTGCTGCTGGAGGCGAAGGTGTGTGTGTCGCCGGGGATCGGCTTTGGTGAGTATGGCGACGATCACGTGCGCTTTGCGCTGATCGAAAACCAGGACCGGATTCGCCAGGCGGTGCGGGGCATCCGGGCGATGTTCCGGGCGGATGGGCTGGTCAAGAAAGCTGACGCCTGACCCGATCCAACTGCCGGAACCCAATCAATGTGGGAGCTGGCTTGCCTGCGATAGCGGTGTTGAATTCACCATCGCCATCGCAGGCAAGCCAGCTCCCACATTTTGTTTTGCGGTGCGCCTGTCAGACCACCAGCGACAGCAACAGGATAAAGCCCAACGCCACCACCGACAGGATGGTCTCCATCGCCGTCCAGGTCTTGAACGTCTCGGCCACGGTCATGTTGAAGTACTGCTTCACCAGCCAGAACCCCGCATCGTTGACGTGAGACAACACCAGCGAACCCGCCCCCGTCGCCAATACCAGCAACTCGCGGTTCACCCCCGGGATCATCCCCACCACCGGCACCACAATGCCTGCGCCGGTAATGGTCGCCACGGTGGCAGAACCGGTGGCCACACGAATCACCGCCGCCACCAGCCAGGCCAGCAGGATCGGGTTGATCTGCGCGGTCACCGCCATATGGCCGATCACATCACCCACGCCGCTGGTCACCAGCATCTGCTTGAAACCACCACCGGCACCGATGATCAGGATGATCGCTGCGGTCGGCGCAAGGCTGGCGTCGAGCAGCTTGAGGATTTGCTTGGAACCGATGCCCTGGCGATGGCCAAAGGTATAAAGCGACAGCAGCAAGGCCAGCAGCAAGGCGGTGATCGGGTGACCGATCATGTCCATCCAGTTGCGGATCACGTGGCCGTCCGGCAGTGCAACGTCCGCGAAGGTTTTCAGCAGCATCAGGAACACCGGCAACAGCACGGTGATCAGGGTGATGCTGAAGCTCGGCAGGGTCTTGGATTCCGGTTGCTCGCTGGCCAGCTGGTCCACCAGTTCCTGGGACGGGTTGCCCGGGATGTACTTGGCGATGAACGAACCGTAGAGCGGGCCGGCGATGATGGCCGTAGGCAGCGCGACGATCAGGCCGTAGAGAATGGTCTTGCCGATGTCGGCACCGAACACGCCGATCGCCAGCAACGGGCCCGGGTGCGGAGGCACCAGGCCGTGCACCGCCGACAGGCCCGCCAGCAGCGGAATACCAATCTTGATCAGCGACACGCCAGTGCGGCGCGCGACGATAAACACCAGCGGAATCAACAATACAAAGCCGATCTCGAAGAACAGCGGAATGCCCACCAGGAACGCGGCGAACATCATTGCCCACTGCACCTTCTCCTTGCCGAAGGCCCGCACCAGGGTTTGGGCGATCTGATCGGCACCGCCGGAATCGGCCATCATCTTGCCGAGCATCGTACCCAGCGCCAGGATAATCCCGACAAAGCCGAGCACCCCGCCGAAGCCGTCCTGGAACGCCTTGATGATCTTGTCCACGGGCATGCCCGACGTCAGGCCGAGAAAGCCTGCGGCAATGATCAGCGCAATGAACGGATGGACTTTGAACCGGGTGATCAACACGATCAGGCCGATGATGGTCACCACTGCATCGAGCAGCAGATAGGTATCGTGGGACAAGCCAAACATGGGGGTCTCTCCTGTTTGTTGTTGTTATTAAAGCCGGTAAAAAATTCAGTGCAGGCGGACAGCGCTATCTTGTCCGGCAAAAAATTATTTGTTTGGTTCAAAGCCGTGTTCGAGCCACCAGGCATTGGTTTGCTCGGCCAGCTCTTCGACGCTGTCTACGCTGGCGTTGAGGGCCAGGGTCAACGGCTCACCCACCGGCGATTCAAGGGTGGCGAACTGGCTGTCTATGAGGCTTGCCGGCATGAAATGGCCGGGGCGATGGGACACACGGTCGGCGGCGACTTCGCGGGTCAGCTCCAGAAACACAAAGCCCAGGCCCGGCGCGGCTTCGCGCAGGTGGTCGCGGTATTTCTTTTTCAGGGCCGAACAGGTGAGCACCGGATGCTCGCCGGCTTTGAGCGAGCGGCGCAGTTCATCGCACAGGATGTCGAGCCAGCCGGCGCGGTCGTCGTCGTTAAGGGGATGGCCTGCGCTCATCTTCTCGATGTTCGCGGCGGGGTGAAAGCTGTCGCCTTCGATGGCCGTGGCGCCGTTCAGCAGGCACAGGGCCTCGCTGACGCTGGACTTGCCACAGCCGGAAACACCCATGATCACGAGGGCAGTAACAGGTTGACTCATGAAACACCTCAAGACGCAGATAGCGCTACCTTTGCACGCTGTAAGGCTAGTGCAAAAACAGGCTTTTCCCGCGCCGTCTTGTCATTTTTATGGAGTGACGCGTGCATCTGCTCCAAAGGTTTGAACGGGAACAGGCATCCCGACGTTCAAGAATTTGCAGGGTCTTGGAGACAGCGCTACCTTAGTGCCTCGATTTTTGTTTGGCAAGCCGCCTGATGACTCCCAAGAACGATAAAAATACCCGCACCACGGGCCGCCCTACCCTGAATGAAGTAGCCCGCCTGGCCGGCGTAAGCCCGATTACCGCCTCCCGGGCCTTGCGCGGCATCAGCACCGTGGCCACCGAACTGGTGGAAAAAGTGCAAAAAGCCGCCGCCGAATTGAGCTACGTGGTCAACCCGGCCGCCCGTGCCCTGGCGTCCGCCCAGAGCCAGTCGGTGGTGGTGTTGGTACCGTCGCTGTCCAACCTGCTGTTTATCGAAACCCTGGAAGCCATCCACCAGGTACTGCGGCCCAAAGGCTTTGAAGTGCTGATCGGCAACACCCACTATTCCCGCGACGAAGAAGAAGACCTGCTGCGCAACTACATGGCCTACCAGCCACGGGGGTTGCTGCTGACCGGGTTTGACCGTACGGAAAGTGCCCGGCGAATGGTGGAATCAAGCAACGTGCCGTGTGTGTACATGATGGACCTGGACCCGGGCGCCGGATTGAACTGCGTAGGATTCTCGCAGTTGAACGCCGGGGAAACGGCGGCCGCGCATCTCATCTCGCGGGGTCGCAAACGCCTGGCCTACATCGGTGCGCAACTGGACCAGCGCACGTTATTGCGCGGTGAAGGCTTTCGCCGGGCGTTGCAGCAGGCGGGGTTGTACGACCCGGCGCTTGAAGTGCTGACGCCACGGCCATCGTCAGTGGGGTTGGGCGGTGAGTTGTTCCTGCAACTGCTGGCCAGCCATCCGGATGTGGACGCGATCTTCTTTGGTAACGACGACCTGGCTCAGGGCGCGTTGCTGGAAGCACTGCGCCATGGCATCAAAATACCGCAGCAGATCTCGGTGCTGGGCTTCAACGACCTGCCCTCCTCCTCGTTCATGGTGCCGCGTTTGAGCAGCATCAGTACGCCTCGCGAAGCCATTGGCCGGCGCGCGGCAGAGCATTTGCTGACGGTGATGGCCGGTAACAAGATCGCCCGGCCGGTGGTGGACATGGGGTTTGAGTTGAAGGTGCGCGAGAGTACCTAGGCGGTAGCTGTAGGAAGCGACTGATGTTGATGGCAGCGCCTTGCTCCGTTGCCTACAGGTACGTCAGAATCCGCCGGCTTGTGCGCCTGGATAGGGCTCTCTAAGGTTGCCCGGTCGCTGAATTTCTCGGTGATCGGGTTTAGTAGCCTGAGCAGTCATACAAAATGAGCATGAGCTTCATCTATCAGACTTACGTGTCTGTGCTTGATGGTGGCTGTGCGCAGGGCGCCCTTGTGGCGCGCCGGATTTTTGTGTGACTTTGCCGGTCTACTAACCTGCGTGCAGCCGCCACCCTTTCGTTTAGTAGCGATCAGGTGATGGCCCAGATAGAGGTCACGCTTATGTTCAAAGTTACTCCCAATCCTCCTTCCTTATTCACCGTCAGCACCGACGTCAGCAGCGAAAGCCTGATCGCCAACAGCTACGAGACGTTTTCCTCGGTCAGCACGTTATTGCTCGACCTGTCTGATGAACTCACCGGCAAAGACCGCGACACGGCATTGGCGATTCACCAGTTGAGTGAGTTGGGCGTATTGCTGATGGGCAAGTTGATGGACCAGGAATCACCGCGCTGCTAAAGGCCCGAACGCGGTCAATGTAGGAGCTGGCTTGCCGGCGATGCAGACACCTCGGTGCATCAGCCATACCGGGGTGATGCTATCGCAGGCAAGCCAGCTCCTACATTTTTGGTCGTCGTCGGCTGATGCCCCTGCTAAATTGCCTCCCTGCCTTCTCACCGTCGCCAGGAAAGCACCATGGGCCATTCGCTGAAAATCTTGGGTCGCACCTCCTCTATCAACGTGCGAAAAGTCCTGTGGACCTGCCAGGAGCTGGCTATTCCCTACGAGCGCGAAGACTGGGGCATCGGCTTCACGCCCACCCAATCCCCCGAATTCCTGGCCCTGAACCCTAACGCCCAAGTCCCGGTACTCATCGACGACAACGGCGTGCTGTGGGAATCCAATACCATCTGCCGCTACCTCGTGGGCCTGCACCAACGCCACGACCTGCTGCCCGCCGAACCGGCAGCCCGTGCCAAAGTGGAGCAATGGATGGACTGGCAAGCCACCGAACTCAACCCGTCCTGGGGCTACGCCTTCCACGCCCTGGTGCGCAAAAACCCGGACTACCAGGACCCGCAACGCCTCGCTGCCGGTGTGCGCGGCTGGAACGACAAGATGGGCCTGCTGGAACAGCAACTGACCAAAACCAATGCCTACGTGGCCGGTAATGCGTTCACACTGGCCGACATCCTCATCGGCCTGTCCGTACACCGCTGGCGGATGACGCCTATGGAGCATCCCTCCTACCCGGCTGTCAGCGCCTACTACGCAACCCTCAGCCAGCGCCCTGGCTTCAAGGCCTTCGCCCTCGACGGCCACAACTAAAAACAAGGACGACACCATGAAAGGACTCAACGTACTGCTCACTGGCGCTTGCGGCCGCATCGGCAAGACGTTTTTCGAAGCCTCGAAAGACCGCTACCGCTTCACCCTCACCGACCGCATCGAGCCGGATTTCGCCCTCGGCGAACATCGCTTCGTGCACGCTGACCTGAGCGACAAAACCAGCCTCGCCGCGCTGCTCGACGGGATTGACGTGATCGTGCACCTGTCGGGCATCCCCCACGCCAGCGCCACCTTCGACGAGTTGCTGCCCAACAACATCCTCGCCACCACCTACCTGTTCGAAGCCGCCGTGGCCGCCGGGGTAAAACGGCTGGTGTTCGCCAGCAGCGCCCAGACCATCGAAGGCTACCCGGTCGACCGCCAGATCACCCCCGGCATGCCCGTATTGCCCGCCAACCTGTACGGCGTGAGCAAATGCTACGGCGAGGCCTTGTGCGGTTTTTACGCCGCCAAAACCCCGCTCTCCACCATCGCCCTGCGCATCGGTGCGTTTGAATTCCCCGAAACCCACGACCTGAACAACGCCCGCGACCTCAGCGCCTGGCTCAGCCCGCGGGACGCCGTGCAGTTGCTGCAACGTTCGGTGGAAACCATCGGGGTGAAACACCTCATCGCCCACGGCATTTCCAATAACCGTTTCAAACGCCTGGACCTCAGCGAAACAACCCGTGTGCTGGGTTACCAACCGCTGGATGATGCGTTTCAGGCATTCGAGATCCCGATCACTTACTGAGTCTTCTGCCCATGTCTTCACCCTCTACCGCAGACGGCATCGACCCGATCCGCGCCGCCCACATCAGCGCGCGCATCGACCGGCTGCCCGCCGTCGCCACCGTGTGGCGCCTGGTGGCGTTGCTGTCGATTGGCGGCTTTTTCGAGCTGTATGACCTGTTCCAGACCGCCTACATCAGCCCGGGCTTGATCAGTGACGGGATTTTCCACACCGGCAGCCAGGGCGTATTCGGCTTCTCCGACCAGGCGGCCTTTGCCTCGGCCACCTTCCTCGGCCTGTTCCTCGGTGCCAGCCTGCTCAGCCCGATTGCCGACCGCTACGGGCGCCGGGCGATCTTCACCTTTGCGCTGATCTGGTACACCGTCGCCACTGTGCTGATGGGTATTCAGACCTCTGCCTTGGGGATTATCTGCATGCGCTTCCTGGTGGGCATCGGCCTCGGCATCGAGCTGGTGACCATCGATGCCTATCTTTCGGAACTGGTGCCCAAGCGCATGCGCAGCTCGGCGTTTGCCTTTGCGTTTTTCATCCAGTTTCTGTCGGTGCCGGCGGTGGCCTTGATGTCGTGGTGGCTGGTGCCCCAGGCGCCGTTCGGGGTCTCTGGCTGGCGCTGGGTGGTGCTGAGCAGTGCGGTGTTTGCGCTGTTTATCTGGCAACTGCGCAAACGCCTGCCGGAGTCACCGCGCTGGCTCGCGCAAAAAGGCCGCTTCGACGAGGCCGGGCAGATCATGGCCAGCCTTGAGGCACGTTGCCAGAAGGACCACGGCAAGCCACTGGATGAACCGGAGCCGGAAGCCGTCAGCGTGCAGGGCCACGGGCGGTTTGCCGATATCTGGCAACCGCCCTACCGGCGGCGGGCGTTGATGCTGATTGTGTTTCATGTGTTCCAGGCCATCGGCTTTTTCGGCTTTGGCAATTGGTTGCCGGCGCTGCTGTCGGGCCAGGGCGTGAGCGTGACCCACAGTTTGGGTTATGCCTTCATCATCACCCTCGCCTACCCGCTGGGGCCGCTGCTGTTTGTGAAGGTGGCCAACCGGTTTGAAAACAAATGGCAGATTGTCGGCTCGGCCCTGGGCGCGGTGATCTTCGGCAGTTTGTTCGCGCTGCAAACCACCGCCTTGGGGCTGGTGATTTGCGGGGTGATGATCACCTTCTGCAACGCCTGGCTGAGCTTCAGTTATCACTCCTACCAGAGCGAACTGTTCCCCACCAACATCCGCGCCCGGGCGGTGGGCTTTTGCTATTCGTTCAGCCGGTTGTCGACGGTGTTCAGCAGCTTGCTGATCGGTGTGATCCTCGAACACCTCGGCACGCCCGGCGTGTTGGCGTTTATCGCCAGCAGCATGTTGATCGTGATGATCACCATCAGCTGGTTCGGCCCGCGCACCCGCAACCTGGCGCTCGAGAACATTGCCCACTAGCGGCAAACAATGGCCGTCGGCACGCCAATGCTTGCCGACGGTGGCGGCCAAAAACCCCGTAAACACGGGGCCATATCACTGGGCACGCTAATTGCTCCACCTGTGGGACCGCTCACATCCACAGGTGTCCTGATCATGCTGATCAACAACAATCCCCAGGCTCAGTCAACGATCCAACGCATCAAACGCGCCGACATGGACCCGGCCAACGCCGCAGCCAGCGCGCTGTACAGCGGCGCCGCACAAAACGTGCAACAGGGCACCACCACTGTATCGACCACACAGGCAGCGGCCGACGCCACTGCCGACAATATCAATGCCGCCTTCGCCAAGACCCGTGTGCAGTTGCAAGCCACCACCGCAACCACCTCGACCACCGATACGGCCAAGACTGACTCCACCACTTCGGCCCGCAGTGACTTCACCGACTACATGAAGAAAAGCCCGGCCGAGCGCATCCGCGAGCAACTGCTCAAGGAACAGGGTTTGACCGAGGATGATGTGAAGAACATGCCTCAGGAAAAGCAGGACGCTATTTCCAAAGAAGTGGCAGAACGCCTGAAAGAGCAGCAGACGCAGCAGGTAGCGGCGAAGACGGCTGACCCGCAGGCGCAGAACGTGAAAGAAACCCTGGCTGCGATCTAAGCCCTGACGATACAAACCCTGGGGCGAAGGGCTTTCCTGTGGTGAGGGGGCTTGTCCCCCGTTGGGCTGCGAAGCAGCCCTAATCCGGTCGCCGCGTTCCTTCTGATGGAATGAGGTGGCCGCTTTTGGGGCTGCTGCGCAGCCCAACGGGGGACAAGCCCCCTCACCACAAAAGCTCCCTCGCCACAGGTTATTGCTCGACCATAATGGTGTGTTACTGCAGTTGTAGCGTGGAGTTGAACTGACTGATCGCATCCACCACATGCCGTGACCCTTCCTGAATCTCCAGGATCACCTGCCCCGCCTCATTCGCCAGCTCCACCCCAAGCCCCGTACGGCTCAAGCTCGACTGCATGCTCGACACCGCGCTGATCGACAGGTCGTGGTTCTTGCGCACCACGTCCACAATCTCGATCGTCGCCTGGCTGGTGCGCGCCGCCAGACTGCGCACCTCATCCGCCACCACCGCAAACCCGCGCCCATGCTCACCGGCCCGGGCCGCTTCGATCGCGGCGTTCAGCGCCAGCAGGTTGGTCTGGTCGGCGATGCCGCGAATGGTCTGGACGATGGTGCCGATGATGTCCGACTGTTTGCTCACCGCATCGATACTCACGGCGGCTTCGTTAAGGTCGCGGGAAATTTCTTCGATGATCTGCACGGTCTGCTGCACCACTTCCGACCCCTTGCGGGCACAGGCGTCGTTCTGCACCGAGGTGGCGTGGGCCGAGTCGGCGGCGGTGCGCAAGGTGGTGACCTGGTCAGTGATGTCGCTGGCGAACTTCACCACTTTGTACAGGCGCCCGTTGGCATCGAAGATCGGGTTGTAGGAGGCTTCCAGGAACAGCGTCTGACCGTATTTGTTTTTGCGCTCGAAACGATGGGAGTGGTACTCGCCACGATTGAGGGAAGCCCAGAACGCCTTGTAAGTCGGCGACTCGGTTTCGTGACGATGGCAGAACATGCTGTGGTGCTGGCCGACGATTTCGTTGAGGGAATAGCCGACTGTCTTCAGGAAGTTGTCGTTGGCATTCAGGATCTGGCCTTGCGGGGTGAATTCGATCACCGCCATGGAGCGGCCGATGGCGTCGATCAGGCTCTGGTTTTCATGCTCGCGGTGAATCCGCGCCGAGATGTCCGAGGCGACCTTGATCACGCTCTGCACCTGGTTGTCGGCACCGAGCACCGGCATGTAGCTGGCTTCCAGCCACACTTCCTGGCCATGCTTGTTCAAGCGCATGAAGGTGCCGCTGAGGGCCTCGCCCCGCGCCAGGTCGCGCCAGAGCTTGGCGTAGGCATCGGTGTGGGTGTAGGCCTCTTCGCAGAAAATCCGGTGATGTTTGCCACGGATTTCTTCAGCGCTGTAGCCCATGGTCTTGCAGAAGTTTTCATTGGCATCCAGCACGATGCCGTTGCGATCAAACTCGATCATCGCCATGGAGCGGCTGATGGCGGCCAATTTAGCCTTGGCTTCGGAGAGGGCACAGGAGAAGCGTTCGATTTCCAGCAGGTCGGTTTTGTGTTGGCGGTTGAACATGTCAGATCACCCTTTATTTTCCCGACGCCCACGCGGGCGCATTCCATTCACGGTTTGAATCTTGATCGCAGACCTTTATGGGGAAACCTATCCGAAACGCTTTATATGCCGAGCGTCATCAACGGTTCTGGGTGAGCATAGACAGGCGTTGGCGCTATGCAAGGCCACTAGTCAGCCAGCATTTGCAACAAAGCATTTACCGCTGCGGAGGGCGATTGATGGCGTGAAGTCACCAACGCAAACTCGCGGTGAACCGGCTCCGCCAGCGGCATGATGCGCAAGCCGTGGCGCTGGGCCGGCAGGGTCATCTCGGGCACCAGCGTCACACCCACGCCTTCGCGCACCAGGCTGAAAGCACTGTTCCACTCCCGCACTTCCACCCGCACCTCGCGCAACACCAGCCCGGCCTCCTGCGCCAGGCTGCGAGCGTTGACGGTGCAGCCGCCGGTGGCGAGCACGAACGGCTGCTCCACCAGTTCCTCCAGCGTGACCGTTGCCTGCGCAGGACGCCGGGATAACACGTGCGCCATCGGCAACACAGCCACCCAGTTATCGCGCCCCAGCACTGCGGCATTGCGCTCCGACGGCGGGTTGAGCACCACGCCCAGGTCGATCAGGTTCGCGTCGAGCAAGGTGTTCACTTCATCGTCGGTGACTTCCAGGGCCGTGACCTCAATGCCCGGGTAAAGCTGGTTGAACCGACGCAACAGCGGCGGCAGGAACACCGCCAGCACCATGGGGAAACTCGCGATGCGAATCGTCCCACGCAGCATGGGCCGCGCTTCGTCCACTGTGGTGCGAATCGCCTGCAAGGCCCCGAGCATCACCCGCGCCTGCTCGATCACTTGCAGGCCCAGGGCGGTGGGCACAGTCTGGCGCGCCTCGCGCACAAACAGTTGCGCACCCAGGTTGGCCTCCATGGCCGCCATCGCCTGGCTGGCCGCAGACTGGGTCATGCCGACGCGTTCGGAGGCGGCGGTAATACTGCCGTTGTCCGCCACAGCCACCAACAGGCGCCAGTGCATCAGGTTCATCATGGCAGTAGCTGTCCTTATGGCAGGATTCTGAAAGATTAATTTTACGCAAGGTGCCATGCCCAGGAGACTGAAGGCAACTGTCCTGCGGAGTTGTCCCGATGAAGCTGTATTTTTCCCCGAATGCCTGTTCCCTCGCCTCCCATATCGTGCTGCGGGAATTGGCCCTGCCGTTTGAATTGATTCGCGTCGACAACCAGAAAAAGCTCACGGCCGAGGGTGATGATTTCTTGCAGATCAACCCCAAGGGCTACGTGGCGGCACTGCAACTGGACAACGGCGAGGTGCTGACCGAAGGCGCCGCCATCCTGCAATACCTGGCCGACCAAGTGCCGGCGGCGGGCCTGGCACCGGTCAATGGCAGTTGGGAGCGGGTGCGTTTGCAGGAGTGGCTGAACTTTGTCTCCAGCGAGATTCATGGCGGGCTGGGGGTGCTGTTCAAGGACGCGATCCCTGCGGAGGTGAAGGCGCTGTTCAAGGCCACGTTGTTCAAGCGTTTTGCGATTCTGGTGCAGACCCTGGAGCGTCAGGATTACCTGCTGGGCGCGCAGTACTCGGTGGCGGATGCGTACCTGTTTGTGGTGCTGCGTTGGGCGGGGTTCTTTGATATCGATTTGCAGCAGTGGCCGGCGCTGGCGAGATTTCAACAGCGGATCGGTGAACGCCCGGCAGTGATTGCCGCCCTGGCCGCTGAAAATCCATGACCTGAAATACGATCAAAAATGTAGGAGCTGGCTTGCCTGCGATAGCGATGGTGAATCCAACACCGCTATCGCAGGCAAGCCAGCTCCTACAGTTGATCTTCTTTGATTTAGAGAATGGGGTTCAAGCCTGCGTTCTCGATGAATGCTGCCAGGGCCAACACATCCACCGACCCCGAGCGATCCTGATCCAGGTGCGCCACCTGGCGGCGCACCGCCTGATGAATACGCCGGGTGCCCTGCCCCAGTTGAACCGTGCCGCGCAGGTCTACCGCCTGCGCGGCCACGATCAGTTCAATACTGCCCAGCCACACCACCCGCTGCACCAACTGCCGGGTTTTCTCGATCACCGCCAGCGCCTGTCCCGCGTAATCTTCCACGCGATCTGCCACCGGCACAGTCACCGCCGGGATTGGATTGGCCAAATGCCCGATCTCCGCCACCAACGCCGAACTGGTGCGCTGCAACGCGGCCATGCCCACCTGCCCCGGCTGATTGATCAGAAAGCGCGGCAGCTCACTGGACGCCGGCGACAACAGTTTGGCTATCCGCTCGGCGCTGCACGCTGCCACACGGCTCAACGCCAGGCCCAATCCTTCTGCCGCCAGCGCCAGGTGCGTGCTGTCGAAATTCGCCGTGGCCAGCACCAAGGCCTCTTCGCTGATCAACGCCGGATTGTCCGCACCGCTGGCCAGTTCCAGCTCAACCAGCTCACGCAGTTGCTGCAACGCTTGATGCGCCGCGCCCTGAACCACCGTGGCACAGCGAAAGCTCAACGGGTCTTGCAGACGGCGTGGGTTGTCGGCCAATTCGCCGCCGTCCACCCACTGCAGCAACGCCGCTGACTGCTCACTCTGACCCGGCACCGGACGCAACCGCGAAGCCCATGGCTGGAACGGACTGAGGTTGGCCCGATAACCCTCACACGACAACGCCAGCGCCGCCAACAGCGCCTGCAAGGCTCGCTCAGCCTCGGCCACCAGCAAGGCGCCAAGGCCGATACTCGCGGAGTTGGCCGACACCAGCGCCAGGCCATCCTTACCGGTCAGCGGCACATTCAGCGCCAGGCTCAAATGCGCCAACGGCGCCAGGTCGCTCTCGCCCAACGACCCGAGCAACGGCACTTCGGGCTCGACGCCGCTATTGAGCAAATCCAGCAGCGCCTGCGCCGCCCCCGGCGAAATGCCCGAGCGCCCCTGGGCCAACCCGGCCAGGCGGGCGGCGGTAATCGCCCGTAGTTCCTGTCGATTGGCCAGGCGCCCCACGCCCACCGCGCGCCCCAGTGGAATGCTGGCCTGCACCGGCGCCACGGGCGTATCCACCGCTGCACCGAGGCCGGTGGTCACGCCGTAAATCGGCGTGCCTTCAGCCACCAGGCGCAGCAACAGTTGATGGCCTTCGTTGATACGCTGGCGGGCTGCATTGCTGAAGTCAGCCGGTGCGTCTTGCCGGGCAATCGACAGCAAATCCTCAATCGCCAGGCCATTGGGATCGAAGTGAATCATGCCCAGCGCAGCCGCTGGCCGATCCCGAGGCGTCTGGATTTTTCCAGCAGTGCATGGCCCAAGGCGATATCGCTGAGGCTCAACCCACGGTGCCAGAACAGGATGGTTTCCTCAGGTGATTCCCGACCGGTTTTCAAGCCGGCCACGATCTGCCCCAACTCGGCATGCAAGGTCTCGGCGCTGAGTTTTCCGGCGTCGACATGGGCGCGCAATGCGCCAAACATGCCGCCTTTGCACTGGCCCCAATCGTCCACCACCAGCTTGTGCATGATATCGGTCAACGAC
This sequence comes from Pseudomonas sp. 1912-s, assembly GCF_029269205.1. Taxonomy (NCBI): domain Bacteria; kingdom Pseudomonadati; phylum Pseudomonadota; class Gammaproteobacteria; order Pseudomonadales; family Pseudomonadaceae; genus Pseudomonas; species Pseudomonas sp. 1912-s. Next base: position 203,599 of record NZ_JARIXR010000009.1, read on the forward strand.
AGTTCCACCGCGCTCATGGTGCCGTAGGGCACAACGAACGCACCGGGTTTGATCCACTCGGTATGCAGCAAGGGTTGGGGCTGATCCAGGCGTGACGCCTCGACCACAATGTCGGCGCCGCGCACCGTGGACTCCCAATCGTCGGTGACAATCACCGGCTTGCCGAGGTCGCGGCGCAGGCGTTCGGCGAACGCTTCGCGGCTTTCGCTGCGGCGTGAATGCACGCGGATCTCGTCGAAGTCGAACAGGTGATCCAGCAAGCGCACGTTCCAATAGGCGGTGCCACGGGCGCCGATGTGCGCGAGGATTTTACTGTCGGGCCGGGCCAGGTATTTGGCGCCGATGGCGGTGACGGCGCCGGTGCGCATGTCGGTGATCGCCGAGGCGTCGAGGATGGCTTTGGGGATGCCGGTGGCCGGGTCCAGCAGGTTGAGAATCGCCAGTTCCGAGGGCAGGCCCTTGCGGTAGTTGTCGACAAAGTCCCCCACCACCTTGACCCCGGCGTAGCCGATCGCGCCGCCCAATACGCCGCGCAGCACGTTGAAGTGGCCGTTGATATCGCCGCCGGGAATCAGGTGCATGCGCGGCTCGATCACCGCCTCACGGCGACCCTGGATAGCGAGGCTGGATTCGATGGCGTTGAGGATTTCGTCGTTGGTCAGGGCCAGTTCGTCGATGTCCAGGCCGTTGAGAAAGTCGATGTAGATCGGTTGCATGGTCTGCTCACTGATGGGTTACGAAGGGACCTTGAGAATTTTTTTTGTGGCCGGAAGGCTCGTTGTGGCGAGGGGGCTTGTCCCCCGTTGGGCCGCGAAGCGGCCCCAATAAGATCGCCGAGCTTTTTCAGACAGAGCGGGTTGGCAGGTTTCAGGGCTGCTTCGCAGCCCAACGGGGGACAAGCCCCCTCACCACAAAAGCTCCCTCATCACAGGGGTACTCGCATACCGGAAAAGTTACGGGGCCTTGAACACGACTTGCTGCACATCGACCTTTTTCGGGATAAGGCCGTTGGCAAAAAACGCGTCGGCCGTGCGTTGCTGGTTGGCAATGTCCACGGCTTCCAGTGGCCGGCTCGGCGTCGGCGAGCGATGCTGGAAGTAGCTTTCCACCACCGCCGGCTGCAGGCCCAGGGTCTTGGCCATCAACGCGACGCTTTCGTCATGCTCATCCAGGGACAATCGCTGCGCCTGGGCAAACACCTTGAGAATCGCCGCAATCGCCTGCGGGTGTTGCTTGGCGAACGGGCCGCTGGCGATGAAAAAACTGCCCGCCGGATTCAACCCCTGGCCATCCCCCAATACTTTTGCCGAGCCGTCCACCACGGCCGCCGAGTAGTACGGGTCCCACACCACCCACGCGTCGACCTTGCCTTGTTCAAACGCCGCACGGCCGTCGGAGGGCGACAGGTACACCACGTTCACGTCCTTCCACTGCAAGCCGGCCCGCAGCAGGCTTTTGAGGAACAGGTTGTGGGCGCTGGAGCCCTTGAGCAGCGCCACGCGTTTGCCCTTGAGTTCGGCCACGCTCTGCACGGTGCTGTCTTTGGGCAGCAGGATGGCTTCGGTGCGCCCGTCATTGGGTTCGACGCCGATGTAGCGAATGTCGATCCCGGCGGCCTGGGCGAAGATCGGCGGGATGTCACCGATGTTGCCGATGTCGATACTGCCGCCGTTCAAGGCTTCGATCAGCGGCGGGCCGCCGAGGAATTCGATCCACTCGACCTTGGTGCCCGGCAGCCCTTCTTCGAACAGGTGATGCTCACGGGCGAGCACCATGCTCACCGAGCTTTTCTGGTAGCCGACGCGCAGGGTGGCCGGTTCTGCCGCCAGCAGGGGCCCGGCGCACAGCGCCAACAGTGTGGCTGCGATGAGCTTGCGCATCAGAGACTCTCCTTGACCTTGGCCGCGACGTCCGCCGGCACCCATTGCTGCCAGACCTGCGGTTGTTCTTTCAGGAACGCTTCAGCCACCAGGCGCGGCGCGGTGCGCTTCTCGGCCATTTGCGCGAGGATGCCGTTGAGCAGGTCAATCGGCAGGTCGACCTTTTCAAAGAACGTCACCAGTTGCGGGTACTGCGCCTTGAACGGTGCCGACACGCCAATCGCCAAGTGCGCCGGCATCGAACGGGTACCGATGGGGTGCGGGTTGTTGGCGTCGGCCAGGGTCTTCCAGGCTTCGGCGTTGAACGGTGGTTCTTCCAGTTTGATCAACTTGAAGCGACCCAGCAGGGGCGTAGGCGACCAATAGTAGAACAGCACCGGCTTGCCGCGACGGATCGACGAAGCCACCTCCGCATCCAGCGCCGCGCCGGAGCCGGTGCGGAAGTTGACGAAGCTGTCGGTCAGGCCGTAGGCCTTGATCTTCTGGCTGTTGACGATCTCCGAGGTCCAGCCGGTGGGGCTGTTGAGGAAGCGCCCACGGGTCGGGTCTTCGGGGTCGCGGAACACGTCTTTGTAGCGGGCCAGGTCGGCGACGGATTTAAGCTCCGGGGCCAGGGGTTTGATGCCGCGTTCGGCGTCGCCCTTGATCACGTATTCCGGCACCCACCAACCTTCGGTGGCGCCTTTGACGGTGTCGCCCAGGCCGAACACTTTGCCTTCGCTTTCGGCCTTGACCCACGCCGGACTGCGCCCGGCCCATTCTTCGCCGATCACCTGGATATCGTCCTTGGCCAGGGCGGCTTCCAGGCTCACGGTGCTGCCGGGCAAGGTGTCGGTGGGCAGGCCGTAGCCTTTCTCGACAATCAGGCGCAGCACTTCGGTGATCAGGCTGCCGCTTTCCCAGGTGATGTCACCGAAGTGGATCGGTTTGACGGGTTCGGCGGCCGGGGTGTGTTGGGCCAACAAGCTCAGTGCCAGGAGGCTGCTGCTCAGTATTTTTTTCAAGTGGTTCATCGTCAACCTCGTAGTTGTTCGGTGAAAGAAGGTGATTCCAATGGGGTGAACGGGCCTCATGTGGTGAGCGGGCTTGCCCCGCGCCGGGCTGCGGAGCAGCCCCAATCAAGTCACCGTGTTCCTGCAGACAGAACTCGGCAGCCGGTTTCAGGGCTGCTTCGCAGCCCGGCGCGGGGCAAGCCCGCTCACCACAAAAAAACTTATCCACCTAAGTTTGGTGTCGGTTAAAAGTCATAACTGAGCCGCGTGTAGTAAAACGCCCCTTCCGGCGCCGTCGGCGACAGGTAGCTGTATTGCTGGCCCGGGGTCTGGCGCAAACGGGTGTTGTAGTCGTCAGGCTTGCTGTCGAACAGGTTGTTGACGCCCACCGACACCCGCAGTTGTTTGGTAAAGGCGTAGTTCACGTCCAGGTCGGTGGTCCATTGCGCGCTGAAGGTCTGGTCGTATTGGGCGTTGGCTTCGCTGGACGCATATTTGCGGTACTTGCCGTAACGGGTTTCGTTGAGGGCGATGGTCCATTGGTTGAGTTTGTGGACCGCGCCAAACACCAGCTTGTCTTCCGGGTAACCGTGCTCCAGGAAGCCTCGGGATTCGCGGGTCAGCACTTCAAAGCCGTTGGGGTTTTCGTGGACTTTTTCGATGGTGGTACGGGCCTTGGTGTAGCCCGCCGACAGGTTCAGGTTGCCGAACTGCTCAAGGTCCAGGTTGTACTTGCCCACGATGTCGACGCCACGGGTGCGGGTGTCGGCGGCGTTGGTCATGAACTGCGCCCAGGAGTACTGGCCGTAGCCGGCATCCTTGAGGATCTGCTCGGCCAGCGGCCCGGAAATGCCGCCGCTGAACAGCAGGCGGTCACGAATCGAAATCTGATAGGCATCGATGGTCAGCGAGGCCTGCTCGGTTGGGCGCAGCACCAGGCCCAGGGAGTAGTTGGTGGACTTCTCGGGCTTCAGCGGCTGGGCGCCCAGGGCACGGGCGGCCGGGTTGTCGGCCGGCAGCATGCGGGTCAGCACCGGGTTGCCGTTGGCGTCGAGGTTGGTGGTGGTGGTCCAGGAGGTGCCGATTTGGCCCAGGCTGGGGGCGTGGTAGGCGTTGTTGACCGTGGCCCGCAGGCCGACTTTCGGGGAGAAGTCGTAGCGCGCCGAGAGCTTGCCGGTGGTGGCCGACCCGAAGTCCGAGTAGTGCTCGGTACGCCCGGCAATACCGACCTGGAGCTTGTCGGTCACCTGGTTTTCCAGGCCGAAGTACACGCCGCCCACGTCACGCTTGAAGGTGCCGGCGTCGTCCGGCGTCAGGCCCGAAGCCTGCACCGCCCCCACCTGCACACCATCGATGCCGCCATAGGAGTAGGAGTCGTAGTCGCCCGCCTCCAGCCGATATTGTTCATGCCGGTAGGCCACGCCCGCCGACACGGTGAGCGGATGGCTCGACCAGTCGACGTCCAGATCCTTGGCGTAATCCAGGGTGATGTTGGTCTGGTCGTTGACCAGGGTGGCGACGTTGAACTTGGTCGGGCTGTTCAGGCCATAGCTCGGGTTGACGGTGTTGAAGGCCAGTTCATCGTGTTCGTCGCGGCCATAGGTGGCGCTCAAATCGAAGCGGCCGATGCTCTCGTCTTCGTAGCGGGTGCCGACGGTGATTGCGCCGTCCTCATAGCGATAGCGGTATTTCGGAATGGTGCCGTTGGGGTAGATCCCTGCAACGTTGTTCGGGCTGCTGGCCAATAGTGGCGGCGTGTTGTTCACCGAAGTGTCCTGGCCGAACGTGGCGAAACTGTAGAGGCGCCACTGGTCGTTCAGGCCGATTTCGGCGTTGGCCGCCAGGTTGTATTTGTCGCGCCCGGCACCGCCCCAGCGCGGGTCTTGTACCTGGCCGTCGGCGACGTATTTGTCGCCGATGTCATCGGGTTTGTTGTTCAGGGTGTTGAAGCTCAGGGTCAGGAAACCGTCCCCCGGCAAGCCGATGCCGTACCAGCCGTCGGTGGTTTTGCTGAAACCGTCGCCCTGGGCGTACTTGCCCAGTTGAGTGTTGATGCCGCCACCGCTGTCGCGCTCCTTGAGCACGATGTTGACCACACCGGCCACCGCGTCAGACCCGTACTGCGCCGAGGCACCATCGCGCAGCACTTCGACATGGTCGATGGCGCTGATGGGGATCATGTCCAGGTCCACCGGCTGCGCGCCAATGAACGGCACGCCACCGGAAATATTCACCACCGCCGAGGTGTGCCGGCGCTTGCCGTTGATCAGCACCAGGGTCTGGTCAGGCGACAGGCCGCGCAGGGAGGCGCCTTTGGGGTCTTGCCCGCGGGTCGCACTGTTGTTCTGTGGAAAGTTGAATGAAGGCAGCAGTTGGAACAGCGCCTGGTTAAGGCTGGTGGCGCCGGTTTGCTTGAGTTCTTCGGCATTGATCACATCCACCGGGGCGCTGCTGGTGAGGGCCGTGGCGTCGCTGCGGCGGGTGCCGATGGCGACCACGCGGTCGAGGGTCGGCGCCTGGGCTTCGGCGGTTTGCGCCTTGATGCTGTTGCTGGCAGGCAGCGCTTTGGCGCCTTCCTTGATGATGAATGCACCGTCCGGGCTGACCTGGACTTGCAGGCCGGTGCCCTTGAGCGCGGCGTCTACCGCCTGTTGCGCCGACAGCGAACCGTCGACACGGGCCGAGGAATAGTTACCCAACTGCGGCGTGAACGAAATCACCTGGCCGCTCTGGCGGCTGATGTTCAGCAGCACCTCATCCAGCGGGCCGGGCGCGATGTGGTAGACCTGCCGCGCGTCTTCGGCGCTGGCTGCGAAGGACAGGAACAGACTGGCCAGCGGCACCAGGGCAAAGGTTCGAAGCGGTGTACGGTTGAATGGGCTCATGTTGGCTCCCCCCAAGGAAACTCCTGAGCGCTGCTCCCCGCAGCGCTTACGGGAGTGATGTGGGATGGCCGGGGCAAAACTTGCAGATCGTTTGGTTATGTCGTTAGAACCGACCTTTGGACGCGACTCGATCAAATGTGGGAGCTGTCGAGCTTTAGCGAGGCTGCGATGGTATCGCTGCGGTACATCTGAGAGGCCGAGGTGCTCGCATCGCAGGCAAGCCAGCTCCCACATTGACCGGGGCGAACCGTTTTTATGTGGCACTGACTGTCACCCACAAGCCGGTCCGGCGGGTGATATGGATCGGCAGCGTGCGGGCCAGGGTGTCGAGAATCTGGTCGGGATTGTCTAGGCGGTACAGGCCGCTGACCCGCAAACCTGCCGCGGACGGATCAAGGCGCAGCACACCGTTGTGGTACGGCCGCAGGGCATCGATCACCTCCACCAACGGGCGGTCGCGCACTTGCAGGAAGCCGTCGACCCACGCAGTCGCCCCTGAAGAACTGGCCAGCACCGGGCCGAAGCCGAAGCGGTCGTAAGTCACCTCGTGCCCGGCCTCCAGTTGCAGGCGCTCGCCGTTCTGGCCGTCGATCTCCAGGGGGCCGTTGAGCGCCACCACGTGGCCCTGCCCTTCACGCTCGCGCAGCAACAGGCGGTTGCCATAGGCTCGCAGCCGGGCCTGGTCGGTCTGGATGAAAAACGGTCGGTTGCTGTCCTTGGCAATCTTCGCCAGCAGCTCGCCGTCGCGCAGGCGCACCACGCGGCGTTGCGGGTCGAACTGGATGTCGGCGGCACTGCGGGCGTTGAGCAGTAACTCGCTGCCATCGGCCAATTCCACGGTGCGCCGTTCGCCGGTGCCGGTGCGAATGTCGGCGGTCAAATCCTCCACCACCGGCCGGGCCAGCCAACCGGCGCCCAGCATCAGGCCAGCGCCGACCAGGGCGCCGCGCAACACGGTGCGGCGGCTGGAGGGCGCGTCCAGTGCCTGCTGCAATACCTTGCCGCTGACGCCTTGGGCCTGCGGAATTTGAAACACGCCGAGGCGGGTTTCCAGTTGTTGGCACAACGCTTCGTGGCGCGGGTCTTCGGCGCGCCATTGGTGGTAGCGCTGCCAGTCGGCGGCACTCGCCTCGCCGGAGCGCAGCAACACTACCCAGCGGGTGGCGCTGTCGATCAGTTCGTCGGTCATTCCAGGCACAGCCGCAGGCAGCGGTTGACGGCGCGGGTCATGTAGTCGCTGACCGAGCGTTGGGAGATGCCCAGCTCCGCCGCGATTTCCGGGTAGGTCAGGCCATTGAGTTGCGACAGCAGAAAGGTCGCCTTGACCTTGGCCGGCAAGCCGTCGAGCAACTCGTCGATGGCCTGCAGGGCTTCGAGCATTTGCGCCAGGTCCTCAGGGGATGGCGCGGGCGAGGTTTCGTCCTGGTCGAGGGCGTCGAGGTAAGCACGCTCCAGGTCACGGCGGCGCCACAGCTGGTACATCAGGCGCTGGGCGATGGTGGTGAGCAAGGCGCGAGGCTGGCGAATCGGCGCCACGCCCGGGGAACTCAAGAGCTGGACGAAGGTGTCGGCGGCGATGTCTTCGGCGTGGGCACGGGAATCGAGATGACGGTGCAAACGGCTGCACAGCCAGTCGTAATGACTGCGGAATAATCCGCCCACGTAGTCGCTGTGAGAGGTGTCGGCGCCGGACATAGTGGCTCCATCTGAGTAGGTTGCGCGTTATGTCCGGTGTTCCGGTGGAGCGATCCTAGCAAGGCTGCTTATTCTTTAATAATATTTAAAAGGCATTTTTATATAACTTATAGTTCCTATCCTCTACGTAACAGATCGTTCCCACGCGGAGCGTGGGAACGATCATTGGAGCTTTGGATAACCCAGGGCTTCGGCCTGTTGTCGGTAATCCAGCAGCACCTGGTAATCGGCTTCAGTGGCGGGCAGCACTTCGTGTACGCCGAGGGTTTGCACCACCTCGGGCAGATCCTGCAAGGCCAGGTTCATGGCTTCACGCAGGGCTTCACTTGCGCCCAACGCGCTGATGTAAGGCAACGTCGGGCTGGGCGCACTGCGGCTGACGATTCGCAGCCCGGCCACTTCATCCGGCGCAAAGCGTGCAAGGTAGTCGAAGGTCACGCTGTCGATGGCGGCCAGGTCCGCCCGGTCTTCCCGCAGCCAGCGCAGGCTTTCGCGATGGGCGCCACTGATGCCGACGTCGGCAAAGAACCGACCGCCCTGCTGCAACGGCGCCAGGCGTTCGCGCAGCAGGTTCATGCCGCTGTTGGAGTCATGGCCGTTGATCACGCCGCGACTGTCATAAAAGTCGGCCAAGGCAACGCGTGGGTTGTCGTCGCGGGTCAGCAGCAGGCTGCAATGGACGCCGCCGCTGCTGTGGGCCAGCTCGTAGCGCGGGCGGCCGATCACCTGGACTTGCCCGCGCAACTCGGTCATCAGCGGGTAGCCGCAGGTTTGCGTCAGCAGCAATTCGGGGGCGCGCCACAGGCTGCGCAAGTCGAGGTGGTCAGCGTTGCGGCGAGTCGCGCCCAGGTGCTCCAGGATGCGCGACAGCCAACGCTCGTTGGCCTGTTGTACGGGCTGCGGGGCCACGTACATCTGCAATTCGGCGTAGCGATCACTCATGGTTGTCTCTCAAGCAAAGGGGTGCCGTGGGCTGTCGATGGCCTTGAGCCCGTGACGGCCGATCAACTGGCCGTAACCCTGCACCAGGAACCCGCCGCTGCGCGCCACCCATTGTTCGCGGCGCGCGCGGTAGACAGTGGGAAGCAGGTACCACGGCAGCTTCGGCAAATCGTGGTGCACCAGGTGCAGATTGTTGTTGAGGAACAGCCAGGTCCACGGCCAGGCGGCTTCGTTAAGCACCGTGCGCTGTTCCGGTTGCGGGTGCGGGCGATGCTCATAGTAGGAACGGATCGCCGCCACCGACAAGGCCGGCACGCTGACCAGCACCACGTAGTGCCACACGGGCAGTGCGCTGTAGTGGGCGATGAAGGTCAGCATCAGCACGGTCACGGTGCCATGGCTCAGCCACATCAACCATGCCTGGCGCTGGCCCTGGCGCAGGCGCCTGAACTCGTTGCGCGCCAGCTTCCACAGCGCAAGGGGCGAACCCAGCAAGAAGCGCCCGAGGACGGTTTTGGTCAGCCAATGCAGGGTGCGCTCGAACAGTGAACTGGCGTCCCACTGCCGCTGATTCAGGTAGCGGCTTTCCGGGTCGACGCCGGGCACCGTCAGGTCTTCATCGTTGTGGTGCACAAGGTGGCAGTTGCGGTACAGGGTGTAGGGATACCAGACGGCAAAAGGGGCGTAGCCGAGGACTTTGTTCAGGGCCGTGAAACGGGTGGGATGGCCGTGCAGGAGTTCGTGTTGCAGGGACATCCACAACGCCACGAGCGGGATCAGCAGCGCGGTACTCAGCCACAGGCCGAGCCAATGGCTGCCAAGGATCACGGCAAACCAGCCGGCGTACACGCCCATCAGCAGCAGCCAGGTCGGCCACTCGGTGCGGGCGGTAAAGGACTTCGCCAGGGCTTCGATTTCCCGGCGCTGGGTTTCATCAAGGTAGTTGGACATCGGCAGCTCAGGGCAGGCGTGGCCGACGAAAAAGTCGGCTTCATCCTGCTCTGTGCAATGAGGCGGGAAAATCTTGCAGATCGTTTGGTGCTTAGCTTAGAACTTAATGACCGAACAGATTGCTGTCCGTTTTCTTGGCCTTTTTGTCGGCGCGTTTTTCATCGGCGGTCTTTGCCGGTTTCTTCTTGTCAGCTTTCTTGGAATTCAGACCTTTGGCCATGATGCGTGCTCCACTTACAGGGGATGTAACACTGGGTATAACACCTATTGCCCAACAGAAGGCGCTTTGCCCGACTTATAATCCGCAGCCCCGGAACCTGTGTGTTTGAAAACCATGCCCGAGTTGCACATCGATCGACTGGCAGAGCCTTTGTGGCCGCTGCTGAACAAGTTTTACCGCAGCCACCACTCACCGATGAAAGCCCTCAAGGGCGGTCAGTTGTGGGTGGCCAAGGGCAGCGAGATTGTCGCGGGCCTGTGCCTGACGCCGGTGGTGGGCGGGCAATGGCTGACCGGGCTGTTTGTGGACCCGGCGTTGCGTGGCCAGGGGCTGGCGGCGCGGCTGATTCGGGCATCGGTCAGCCGCGTCGACGGGACGGTGTGGCTGCTGTGCCATCCGGAGCTGGAAGGCTTTTACCAGCGCCTCGGTTTTACCCAGGACACGTTGCTGCCGCAGTCCCTGTCCGAACGCCTGGTGCGCTACAAACGCAACAAGCCCATGATCGCCATGGGCTTAGAACCGTTGGTGAGGTCGACCTTCAATAAAGTGTGATCAGCGGTCTTGGGCACCATGCTAGCCTCGGCTGCACTAGCGGCCCATTACCAGGATGATCATGAAAGCGACCCTTGCAGCTATATCCCTTGCAGCCCTCCTCGCCCCGGCCTTGAGCCAGGCAGCCGAAGCCCCGGTTTCCGCCGAGCAGTATGCAACCGTGCTCGCCGGCAGTTGGCGGGTACCGGCCAACAGCGCACGGGATGTGTATCGTCACCCGCAACAGACCCTCGAATTCTTTGGCCTGCGGTCCAACCAGACCCTGATCGAAATCACCCCGGGTGGCGGCTGGTACAGCGAAGTGCTGGCGCCGCTGCTCAAGGACAACGGCCATTACATCGCTGCGGTGCAGGCGCCAAGCAGCAGTGCTTATGCGCGTACCTCAGAAGAAAACCTGAAAAAGAAATTCGCCGCAGACCCGGTGCATTACTCAAAGGCCGGCTTCGCCGAGTTCGACCCCAAGGCACCGGTGCTGGGCAAGCCTGGCTCGGCGGACACAGTGCTGACCTTTCGCAACGTGCATAACTGGGTGATGGCGGATACGGCGCCGGCGATGTTCGGCGCATTCTTCAAGGTGTTGAAACCGGGCGGCGTGCTGGGTGTGGTGGATCACCGGGCCAAGGACGGGGCGTCGCTGGAAGACATCAAGCACAGCGGTTACCTGACCACCGCCTATGTGGTGAAACTGGCGACCGACGCGGGGTTCAAGCTTGAGGGGCAGAGCGAGGTGAATGCCAACCCGAAAGACACCAAGGACTACCCGGACGGGGTCTGGACCTTGCCGCCGGCGTTGACGTTGGGGGAGAAGGACAAGGCGAAGTATGTGGCGATTGGTGAGTCGGACCGGATGACGTTGCGGTTTGTTAAACCGGCTAAATAAACCACACATTCTGTGGCGAGGGAGCTTGCTGTGGCGAGGGAGCTTGCTCCCTCGCCACAGCAAGCTCCCTCGCCACAGGGATCGCCGGTTATTCGTCTGCCGTCGGATCCATGTCCGGGAACATCACTTCGATAAACCCGAACTTGCTGAAATCGGTAATCCGCGACGGGTACAGCCGGCCGATCAGGTGATCGCATTCGTGCTGTACCACCCGCGCGTGGAAGCCTTCGGCAATCCGCACAATCGGCTCGCCCTTGGGGTCAAACCCTTCGTAGCGAATCTGCTGATAACGGTCCACCGCCCCGCGCAAACCAGGCACCGACAGGCAACCTTCATAGCCCTCTTCCAGTACCGGGCTGAGGGGCGTGATCAGCGGGTTGATCAGGATGGTCTGGGGCACGGCGGGCGCGTCCGGGTAGCGTTCGCTGCTCTCGAAACCGAAGATCACCAGTTGCAGGTCCACTCCGATCTGCGGCGCGGCCAGGCCGACGCCGCCGACGTGTTCCATGGTCTGGAACATGTCATCAATCAACTGCCACAACTCGGGGCTGTCGAACATCTCCGGCGGAACCGGCGGGGCAATACGCAGCAGGCGCTCATCGCCCATTTTCAGGATTTCACGGATCATCGATCAGACTTCGTCGGTAGTGGGCTTGAGTGAGTGGTCCCGGCCAAGGCCTGAGACATGTTGTTTGTCGTCGTGCTCGCCAAAGTCCTTTTCACCAGGGTCCTTGCCTTCGGCCGACATGTGTTCGATCACCGCGTTCATCTCCGCCCCCAGCAACAGCACGGCGGCGGAAATGTAGAAGTACAGCAGCAACACAATGATCGCGCCGATACTGCCATACATGGCGTTGTAGTCGGCAAAGGTTTTGACGTAGTAGCCAAAACCCAGGGAAGCGATGATCCACACCACCACCGCCAGGACCGAACCCGGGGTGATAAAGCGAAATTTCTGCTTCACGTCAGGCATCAAGTAGTACATCAAGGCCACGGCGAACATCAGCAGGATCACGATCAGTGGCCAACGCAGGATGGTCCACAGCGTGACCACGAATTCCTGCATGCCGATCTGCCCCGCCAGCCATTCCATCACCTGCGGCCCGAGCACCATCAACGCGGCGGCGGCCAACAACATGCCGGCGATGCCAACGGTGTAGAAAATCGACAGCGGGAAACGTTTCCAGATCGGCCGGCCTTCCACCACGTCGTAGGCGGCGTTCATCGCGCTCATCATCAGACGCACACCCGCCGAGGCGGTGTAGAGCGCAATCACGATACCCACCGACAACAGGCCGCCTTTGGATTGCTGCAACTGGTCGATTACCGGGTTGACCTGTTCCAGGGCCTGGGGCGGCAACACCAGTTCCGACTGCATGCGCAGCCAGGTGAAGAAGTCCGGCAGGTGCAGGAAACCGATCAGGGCAATCAGGAACAGCAGGAAGGGAAACAGTGAGAACAGCATCTGGTAGGCCAGTGCCGAGGCGTACGTAGGCATTTCGTCATCGAGGAACTCTGTGACGGTGCGCACCAGCACTTTGTGCAAGGGCAAGCCTTGTAATACCGGAAAAATCATAGCGTCTCCTTTCGCCGCAAAAAGGTTGAGTTCGTGGGCGACTCAGGGGCCGTTTTCTACATCAAGGTAGCCCATTTGGCGACCTTGAAACAATTTCCAAACTTTAATCACTGCAGGTGACACAAAAACGGCCATCCGTGGATGGCCGTCGGGCTGCTGGAATGCACGCAGCCAGGTCGGGACTATTTGACCGCTTTCTTTACCGCGTCCTTGGTGTCGCCGACTGCTTTTTGCACTTCGCCTTTCTTTTCCTGAACCACGCCTTCAGCCCGCAACTTGTCGTTGCCGGTGACTTTGCCAACACCTTGCTTGATGTTGCCGACGGCTTCGTTCGCCAAACCTTTTGCCTTATCCGATGTGCTACTCATGGTATTTCTCCTGGGAACAATCAAGGATTTTGGTCACTACGTAATCGTTGACCCTTGGCCTTTCCAGAGAGTTTCAATTATTTTTTGCGGGCATTTCATCGCGCATTTGCTCATCGGCAGCAGGTTGGGCTTTATGTTTTGCGGCCAACCCACGAGAATGCCGGGCACATCCGGGCGCAAGCGCTGGATAACAGATCCCGTAGGAAGGTTATGAAACTCAATAAAGCACAGGCCATTGCCCGCAGAAACCAGGAACTGGGCGGTGCCGTACTCGGCGTCAACAACTGCCACTTCACCGACCTGGACCGCAAACGCAACATCTGGTGGTTCGACCTGCCGGTGGGCCGGATTGCCGTAGGCCAGTACGAGTGGATTCACTTGTTGATGCACAACGCCGATAGCGACCAGTTGCTGCACTTGAAAGTGCCGACCGTGTTTTTGCGCGAGAAGCTTGAAGGCCTGGTGGTGCGCAATGCCGGCAAGCGCAAGCCGGAGATTACCCTGGAGCTGAGTGCCGACAAGGATTCGTTCCTCAAGGATGTACGCCCGGCGGGTGCTGGTGTGAGCTTCGCGCAATTCGCGCTGTAACCTGTGGGAGCTATAGCGGTGGGTCAGCTAACACTGCTTTGACTGGCCCACCGCTATCGCAGGCAAGCCAGCTCCCACATTTGGATTGCATTTCAAGTGGCGGGATCAGCGTTCAATAAAAAGCCCCGCATCTGCGGGGCTTTTTGTTTTAGACCGGTTACTTCTTCAAGCCGGCCTTCTTCAGCTCTTCATCCCGCAGTTCACGGCGCAAGATCTTGCCCACGTTGGTGGTCGGCAGTGCGTCGCGGAATTCCACGGCCTTGGGCACCTTGTAGCCGGTGACGTTGGCACGCATGTGCTCCATCACCTGATCTTTGGTCAGGGTGGCACCCGGCTTGACCACGATGAAGATCTTGATGTGTTCCCCGGACTTCTCGTCCGGCACGCCAATGGCTGCGCATTGCAGCACGCCTGGCAAGCCCGCCAGCACGTCCTCCAGCTCGTTGGGGTACACGTTGAAACCGGAGACCAGAATCATGTCCTTCTTGCGGTCGACAATGCGCATGTAGCCATCCGGCTGGATGATCGCGATGTCACCGGTCTTCAGCCAGCCTTCGCTGTCGAGGATCTCGGCAGTGGCTTCTTCGCGCTGCCAGTAGCCCTTCATCACTTGCGGGCCCTTGACGCACAGCTCGCCCACCTCACCCAACGCCAGCTCCACGCCGTCATCGGTGATGACCTTGCACAGGGTCGACGGCACCGGAATGCCGATGGTGCCGATCTGGATGTGCTGGATCGGGTTCACGGTGGCCACCGGGCTGGTCTCGGTCATGCCGTAACCTTCGCAGATGGAACAACCGGTGACCGCTTTCCAACGCTCGGCCGCCGCCAATTGCAGGGCCATGCCGCCGGACAGGGTGACTTTCAGCGCCGAAAAATCCAGCTTGCGGAAGGCGTCGTTGTTGCACAGCGCAACAAACAGGGTGTTCAGGCCGACAAAACCGCTGAACTTCCACTTCGACAGTTCCTTGACCATCGCCGACAGGTCGCGCGGGTTGCTGATCAGGATGTTGTGGTTGCCGATCAGCATCATCGCCATGCAATGAAAGGTGAAGGCATAGATGTGGTACAGCGGCAGCGGGGTGATGAGGATCTCGCAGCCTTCATTGAGGTTGGAGCCCATCAGCGCCTTGCACTGCAGCATGTTGGCGACGAGGTTGCGGTGGGTCAGCATCGCGCCCTTGGCCACGCCGGTGGTGCCGCCGGTGTATTGCAACACGGCGACGTCGTCACTGGCGGGGCTGACTTCGTTGATCGGCTGGCCGTGGCCCTTGGCCAATACGTCGTTGAACTTGATCGCCTTGGGCAAGTGATACGCGGGGACCATCTTCTTCACGTACTTGATGACGCTGTTGATCAGCAGGCGCTTGAGCGGCGGCAACAGGTCGGCGACTTCGGTGACGATCACGTGCTTGACGGAGGTCTTGGGCACGACTTTTTCAGCCAGGTGCGCCATGTTGGCCAGGCAGACCAGGGCCTTGGCACCGGAGTCGTTGAATTGGTGTTCCATTTCCCGCGCGGTGTACAGCGGGTTGGTGTTGACCACGATCAGGCCAGCACGGATGGCGCCGAACACGGCGACCGGGTATTGCAGGACATTGGGCAGTTGCACGGCGATTCGATCACCGGGCTGCAAGTCGGTATGCTGTTGCAGGTACGCGGCAAAGGCGCCGGACAGTTCGTACAGTTCACCGTAGGTGATTGTCTTGCCCAGGTTGCTGAAAGCCGGTTTGTTGGCGAAGCGTTGGCAGGACTGCTTCAGTACCGCCTGAATATTCGGATACTCGTCTGGATTGATTTCTGCAGCAATCCCGGCGGGGTACTTATCCTTCCAAAAGTCTTCGATCATGGAAGCCCACTCCTCAGCGACGCGAATTCATTCATCGCATTTGATGCGATTATTATTTGTTTGTTTTTGGGTGAGTCTGGCGGTTAAAAGCAGGCCAAGAGGTCACAAAGCGCGCCGAGAGTAGCAGCTTTGCCAAGGGCCGCCTAGAGCCAAAAGAGGCCCCTACGGTCATAAAAATGACTCAAGAATATCTAATAGTCATTTTTAGAGCAAAGATTCTACAAGCCGAGGAAAGGCTCTGGAATGGGCTCTACAGGGCTAAAAAAACAATGTGGGAGAGGACTTGCCTGCTCCCACATTTTTGAGCCTATTCCAAATCAGGCGATGTCGCGAAGCTCGCGCCGCAGGATCTTGCCCACCGGCGTCATCGGCAACGACTCACGCAACACAATGTGCTTGGGCACCTTGTAGCCGGTGAAGTTGGCCTTGCAGTAGGTCTTCAGCTCTTCAAGGCTCACGCCCTGCGCACGGGCCACCACAAACAGCTTCACCGCCTCGCCGGTACGCTCGTCGGGCACGCCGATCACCGCGCAACTGGCCACTGCCGGGTGTGCCATCATGACGTCTTCGATCTCGTTGGGGTACACGTTGAAGCCCGAGACGATGATCAGATCCTTCTTGCGGTCCACGATGCGCACAAAGCCGTCCGGGTCGATCACGGCGATATCGCCAGTCTTGAGCCAGCCTTCGGCGTCCAGGGTCTCGGCGGTCGCCACCGGTTGCTGCCAGTAGCCCTTCATCACTTGCGGGCCCTTGATGCACAGCTCGCCCCGCTCGCCCAGCGGCAACTCCACGCCGCTGTCGTCGACGACCTTCATTGCCGTGCCCGGCACCGGAATGCCCACGGTGCCCAGCTTCGATTTGCCGCCATACGGGTTGGTGCTGGCCACCGGTGAGGTTTCGGTCAGGCCGTAGCCTTCGCCAATCGCGCAGCCGGTCAGTTGCTGCCAGCGCTCGGCCGTCGCCTTGACCAGCGCAGTGCCGCCGGAATTGGTGAGCTTGAGGTGGGAGAAATCCAGGGTCTTGAAATCCGGGTGGTCCATCAACGCCACAAACAGCGTGTTGAGCCCCAGCAGCCCGGTAAAGCGCCACTTTTTCAGCTCCTTGATAAAGCCGCCAATGTCCCGGGGATTGGTGATCAGCACGTTGTGGTTGCCCGACACCATCATGCACATGCAATTCGCGGTGAAGGCATAGATGTGGTACAGCGGCAGCGGCGCGACCATCACCTCCTGCCCTTCCTTGATCAGCGGATGGCCGTCGTCGCCCAGTTGCGACATGCACGCCCGCACCTGCTGCATGTTGGCCACCAGGTTGCCATGGGTGAGCATGGCGCCCTTGGCCAGGCCGGTGGTGCCGCCGGTGTATTGCAGCACCGCGATGTCATCGAGGGTCACCGGGTGGCGGTTGAGCGCCTGGCCCGCGCCCATGCTCAGGGCGCGCTTGAAGGAAATGGCCTGCGGCAGGTTGTACGCCGGGACCATCTTCTTGACCTTGTCGACTACGGTGTTGATCAGCCAGCCCTTGGCGGCGGGCATGAAGTCGCCCATCTTCGCTTCGATCAGGTATTCGATCTCGGTGTCTTTACTGACTTCTTCTACCCGCGAGCCAAACAGGTTCAGGTACACCAGCGCCCGAATGCCGGCGTCCTTGAACTGGTGGCGCATTTCCCGCGGGGTGTACAGCGGGTTGGTGTTGACCACGATCAGCCCCGCGCGCAGGGCGCCGAACACGGCAATCGGATAATGCAGGACGTTGGGCATCTGCACCGCAATGCGGTCACCCGGCTTGAGGTCGGTGTGCCATTGCAGGTACCCGGCGAACGCTGCACTGCGGCGATCCAGCTCGGCGTAGGTCAGGGTGATCCCCATGTTGCTGAACGCCGGACGATCGGCAAAGGTCTTGCAGGACCGCTCGAAGACTTCGATCACCGACTTGTAGGCCGTGAGGTCGATCTCGTTGGGAACCCCGGCCGCGCGTTTGTCATTCCAGAAATCAGGTTGCATTATTCTTGTCCTCTTACCTGAGTGGTCCGGCCGCTTTTGATGCTGCGATGAAAGCGGAGCTTTGGGGACGTTAGCAGCTATGGTCAATCAGGCAAATACAACAAGATGCGTCATTGATTGTGTGAATCTCCCTGCCAAGGCCAGCGCTGATCCAGCAGCCGCGGGCAGATGAGCTATACACTGCAACGACCCTGAGCAAAGGAAGCGTCATGAACCACACCACTTTCTGGCTGACCGCGAATGACCGCAGTCGGGTGTACGTCAACCAATGGCTGCCGGACGGGCCGCCCAAGGCGTTGATCATGCTGGCCCACGGCATGGCCGAGCACAGTGGCCGCTATGGGCGCCTGGCCCAGGCGTTGTGTGACGCCGGTTACGGCCTGTACGCCCCTGACCAGCGCGGCCACGGGCGCACCGCCGACGAAGGCACCCTGGGGCTGTTTGCCGAGAAAGATGGCTGGAACAAAGTGGTGGGCGACCTGGCCAGCCTCAACCAGCACATCGGCCAGCAGGCGCCGGGGGTGCCGATCATTCTGCTGGGCCACAGCATGGGCAGCTACATTGCCCAGGCGTATCTGCTGCACCACAGCGCGAGCCTCAACGGGGCGATTCTCAGCGGCTCGAATTTCCAGCCGGTGGCGCTGTACGGCGCAGCCAAGGTGATCGCCCACATCGAGCGCTTGCGCCAGGGCTTGCGCGGGCGCAGTGCGCTGATTGATTTCCTGTCATTTGGATCGTTCAACAAGGCATTTAAACCCAATCGAACTGCTTTCGACTGGCTCAGCCGCGACCCGGCCGAGGTCGACAAGTACGTCAGCGACCCGCTCTGCGGCTTTCGCTGCACCAACCAGCTGTGGATCGACCTGCTGAGCGGCTTGCAGCAAATCAGCAAAGCGTCCAATCTCGCTCAGATCGACCCGGGCCTGCCGATCCTGATAATGGGCGGAGAATGTGATCCGGTCAGTGAAGGCAAGCGTCTCAAAAGTCTGGCCAACGCTTTGCGCGAAGCCGGCTGCCAGAACCTGGAGCTGAGCATTTACCCGCAGGCGCGCCACGAATTATTCAACGAAACCAACCGTGATGCGGTCACAGCCGATGTGCTGACGTGGCTGGACCAGGCTGCAATACTGCGCCGCCCCGCTCGCTGCGAATGATATTTCGTTTAAAATCAATACATTAAGATTATCGATTAGCCACAGGATGCACCATCTGATGACCCAGGTTACCAACACGCCTTACGAAGCCCTCGAAGTCGGCCAGACCGCCAGCTACAGCAAGACCGTCGAAGAGCGCGATATCCAGCTGTTCGCGGCGATGTCCGGCGACCACAACCCGGTGCACCTGGACGCCGAATTCGCCAAGGCGACCATGTTCAAGGAGCGCATTGCCCACGGTATGTTCAGCGGCGCCCTGATCAGCGCGGCAGTCGCGTGTGAGTTGCCTGGGCCCGGCACCATCTACATCGGCCAGCAAATGACTTTCCAGAAGCCGGTAAAAATCGGCGACACCTTGACCGTGCGTCTGGAAATCCTGGAGAAGCTGCCGAAGTTTCGCGTGCGCATCGCCACCCGCGTATTCAACCAGCGCGATGAGCTGGTGGTGGATGGTGAAGCCGAGATCCTCGCGCCGCGCAAGCAGCAGACCGTGACCCTGACCGAACTGCCGGCCATCAGCATCGGTTAAACCGACACGCATAAAAAAGCCCCGCATCTGCGGGGCTTTTTCTATTCAGGCCGGGCTCAAGACTGAGCGCGTGCCTGGTTACGCAGGGCTTTCACCTGGTCGTGGTTGCGTTGCGCGCCGTGGAACTGACGCTCCACCAGGTCGCGGATACCCAGCAGGTTGTGCTTGTTGATCTTCTCGATCGCTTCTTTGTAAGCCTTCAGCGCGTGGTCTTCACCGCGCTCGGCTTCGTTCAGCACAGCTTCTTCATCTTTACCGGTGACCAGCGACTTCACGTCGACCCAGCCACGGTGCAGGGCGCCAGCGACGCTGCCGGATTTTTCCGGATCGCCACCCAGTGCTTTAACGGCGGTCTGCAGTTCGGCAGCGGCGGTGGCGCAATCAACGGAACGTTTGGCAAACAGGGCTTTGAGTTCTGGATGCTTGATGTCTTCTGCGCAGGTCTTGAAGCCTTCCTGGCCGTCCTTGCTGGTCTCGATCAGGTCATTGAGTACGGAGATCGATTCTTTGTTGATATCAGTCATTTTTCAATTCCTTCGCGGGTTAAGTAACGTGCATTAGTAACTGCAGCGCCCGTGCCAGCTTTTGAAAAACAAATTAATCCTTATATTTCAACAAGTTAAATATTACCCAAAAATCTGTATCCGCTTTATTTGCATGATCTGTCATTTGGCCTCCATGCAGAATGCCTGTATTTTCCAACGCATCGACTCAAACACTTGAAGCCCCAATGAACCCTGAAAAACTTGAACTGCTGATCACCCGCGAAATGCCCTTCGGCAAGTACAAGGGCCGGATCATTGCCGACCTGCCTGGCCCCTACCTGAACTGGTTTGCCCGTGAAGGTTTCCCCCACGGCGAGTTGGGTGGGTTACTGGCACTGATGCAGGAAATCGACCACAACGGCTTGTCCGAACTGCTGGAACCCCTGCGCGCCAAACACGGCAAGCCAGCCCCTCGTCATTAATAGAGCACGCACATGGACAGTACCCGCGACGAACAACACTGGCACCAAATCGCCCAGCGCTACGACCTGGAGCCCGGCCCGATCAACCTCGAAAACGGGTACTTCGGGCGCATGAGCCGCGCGGTGCTGCAGCAGTATCAGGACCACGTAGCCTTCATCAATCGCAGCAATTCGATCCATGTGCGCCAGCGTTTCGAGCAGGGCGAAAACCTCGAGATTCGTAACCAGTTGGCGCAGTTAATGGACGCCGCCCCTGAAGCCGTCGCCCTCACCCGCTGCGCCTCGGATGCCTTGCAATCGCTGATCCGCAACTACAACCGCCTGCAGCCGGGCGACCAGGTGCTGATCAGCGACCTGGAATACGACACCGTCAAGGGCGCCATGCGCTGGCTGGCGCAGAACCGTGGGGTGGAGGTCATCGAGATTGCCCACGAACACCCGGCCAGTTTCGACAGCCTGGTGCAGACGTATCGCGATGCGTTCGTGCGCTACCCGTGTCTGAAATTGCTTGCACTGACTTACGTGACCCACCGCACCGGACTGGTAATGCCGGTGGAGGCAATTGCCACCGCCGCCAAAGAACACGGGATTGATGTGATCCTGGATGGCGCCCATGCGTTGGGGCAGATCGAGTTCAACCTGGCGCAGTTGGGCATCGCGTTTGCCGGCTTTAATCTGCACAAGTGGATTGGCGCGCCGCTGACCCTGGGCTTTATCTATATCGACCCGCAGCGGCTGGCGGACATTGATCCCGACATGGGCGAGTTTCACTACCCGGTCACCGATGTACGTGCGCGTACGCCATACAGCACGCCGAATTTCCCGGCACTGATGACGTTGCCGCTGGTGTTCGAAGAGCATCGGGCATTGGGCGGCTCGAAGGCCAAAGGCGCCCGGCTCAACTACCTGCGGGATTTGTGGGTGAGCGAGGTGCGGCAGTTGCCGGGAATTGAAGTGCTGACGCCGGACGATCCACGGCTGTATTGCGCGATCACCTCGTTCAAGTTCACTGATCAGCCGGATCAACAGGTGATGGCGGATCGGTTGCTCAAGGAATATGACCTGTTTACCACGACCCGCAGCGGCGCGTCGTTCGGCAGTTGTATTCGGGTGACGCCGGGCTTTCTGACGTCAGCGGCGGACATCCACGTGTTGATCAAAGCCATCACAGAACTGAGCGCGCCTTAGCGTGTATATCCGTTATTTAGGTAACGGCCACTTAGGGTTCCGCTCTTACAGCGGCTCACTTTTGAAAAGCGCAAAAGTAAGCAAAACGCTCTTGCCCCACCACTCGGCACCTCGCTAATGCTCGGTGTGCCCTCTCTCCGGTACTACTGCGCGGGCCGCCGCGACGGGGCGTCCCTGCCCCGTCGCGGCTAAACCGGCGTCCTGCCGGTTTACCCGCTCCGTACTACCTGCGTTCGGCCAGCGTGGTTTAACGGGGCGCCTAAGATCAAGATCAAAAGCAGATCAAGAGCACAGCGGCCTACAGGCCGGCTTGAGTGGTGTGAAGCAAAGGCAAAATCAAAATCTACAGCGGGCACGGTCAAATGTGGGAGCTGGCTTGCCTGCGATGGCATCGCCTCGGTGCACCTGAGAGACCGAGTTGTCTGCATCGCAGGCAAGCCAGCTCCCACAGAAAAGCAGAGCTGCATCAGTTTCAGATTTGGTTTTCGCTTTGGCTTTGGCTTTTGATCTGGCTTCTACCACTCAAGCCGGCCTGTAGGCCGCTGTGCTCTTGCTTTTGATTTTGATCTGGCTCTGACTGCCCCAATAAGCCCGAGGCCGAACGCAGGGATTGAGGAGCGGGTAAACCGGCAGGACGCCGGTTTAGCCGCGACGGGGCAGGGACGCCCCGTCGCGGCGGCCCGCGGAGCAATGCCGGAGTGAGGGAACACCGAGCCTTAGCGAGGTGCCGACAGGCGGGGCAGAGCCCTTTGCTTACTTTGGGGCTCTTCCAAAGTGAGTCGCTGTAAGAGCGAAACCATAAGCCGCCGTTACCTGAATAACGGATATGTACTCAGTCACCCCTGAAGGTTTCCAGCAGGCAAAAAAAAGCGGCACACCGACCAAGTGCGCCGCAAAAATGCCGTAGAACACAGCAACAACGATTCGGTAAATCCAATCAGTCCATCAGGGCCAGCGCCTCGGCGGTGGTTTCCTGGATACGTGCCCAGTCGCCGTTCTTGACCCACTCAGGATCAAGCATCCAGCTACCGCCCACGCACATCACATTCTTCAAGGCCATGTAGCTCTTGATGTTGGCCGGGCCCACACCGCCAGTCGGGCAGAATTTCACTTCGCCAAACGGGCCGCCCAACGCTTTGATGGCCGCCACGCCACCGCTGACTTCAGCCGGGAACAGCTTGAAGCGGCGATAACCCAGGCCATAACCTTCCATGATCCCGGAAGCATTGCTGATGCCAGGCAACAGCGGAATCGGGCTGTGCACCGAGGCTTCCAGCAGGTCACGGGTAATGCCCGGGGTGACGATAAATTGCGAACCGGCCACTTCGGCCGCTTCCAGCATATGGCGATCCAACACGGTACCGGCGCCGGTGCACAGCTCCGGACGCTGCTCACGCAGCACCTGAATGGCCTTCAGGCCGAACTGCGAACGCAGGGTCACTTCCAGTGCGGTCAAACCACCGGCAGCCAGGGCATCGGCCAGCGGCAGAATGTCCTGTTCACGGGCAATGGTGATCACCGGCAGGATCCGCGCCTTGGCGCAGAGGCTGTCGATCAAGGCAACTTTGTCCGCCATGGAAACGGTAGGTTGAGGGCTGTTCATCGCGGCTGATCCTTGGCTCATGGGCACCAGTAAATCTCTAAAGTAGGTTGCAAAAACGCGCGTATCGGCATGGCAGCAACGTCGTCACTGGCCAGCGCGGCGCTCAAGGTGGTCAATTTCGAGCTGCCGGAAATCGACAGCACGGTGTAGTGGGCGGTGGCCAGCAATGCGCGACTCATGGTCAGGCGCTGGTGCGGCACGGTCGGCGCCAGCATTGGCCAGCAACGACGGCTGCCATCTGGCTTCAGTGCATCAGCCAGGTTCGGGCTGTTGGGGAACAGCGACGCGGTGTGGCCGTCGTCGCCCATGCCCAGTACCAGCACGTCAATCGCCGGCAACTCGGCCAGCAGGCGATCGGCCTGCTCGGCAGCCTGCTCAAGGGTGGCGGCGACGCTGTACAGGCTCAGGAACTTCGCCTTGGCCGCCGGCCCTTGCAGCAAATACTTTTTCAACAGGCCGGCATTGCTGTCGGCATGTTCCACCGGCACCCAGCGCTCGTCGGCCAGGGTGATGGTCACCTTGGACCAGTCCAGGCCTTGTTTGGCGAGGTTCTGGAAGAACGCCACCGGGCTGCGGCCACCGGACACCACCAGGGTCGCTTCGCCACGGGCACTGATGGCCGTGCGCAGTTGTTCGGCCACGTCATTGGCCAAGCCGTCGGCCAGCAGCGCCGCGGTGCGGTACTCATGGGCAGTGACGCCCTGAGGCAGTTTCAGTTCAGATATCGCCATACCAAGACCTCCCGTCCCGCGTGATCAGTGCAATCGAGCTCATCGGCCCCCAGGACCCCGCCGCGTACGGCTTGGGCGCATCACCGGACTTTTTCCACCCGGCGATCAACTGGTCACACCACTTCCACGCGGCTTCAATTTCATCTTTGCGCACAAACAGGTTCTGGTTGCCGCGCATGACTTCAAGTAACAACCGCTCGTAGGCATCGGGAATCCGCGCGCTGCGATAGGTGTCGGAAAAATTCAGTTGCAGTGGCCCGCTGCGCAGTTGCATGCCCTTGTCCAGGCCCTGCTCCTTGGTCATCACGCGCAAGGAAATACCTTCGTCCGGTTGCAGGCGGATGATCAGCTTGTTGCTGATCTGCAAGCGCTGCTCGGGGGCGAAGATGTAGTGGGACGGTTCCTTGAAGTGGATGACGATCTGCGACAGCTTTTGCGGCATGCGCTTGCCGGTGCGCAGATAGAACGGCACCCCGGCCCAACGCCAGTTACGAATATCGGCTCGCAGCGCGACGAAGGTTTCGGTGTCGCTCTGGGTGTTTGAATTCTCTTCTTCGAGGTAACCCGGCACCGGCTTGCCGGCGCTGTAGCCGGCGATGTATTGGCCGCGCACCACTTGTGTGGTCAGGCCATCGGGGCTGATCGGCGCCAGGGCCTTGAGCACCTTGACCTTCTCGTCACGAATACTGTCGGCAGACAGGTCGGCCGGCGGGTCCATGGCGATCAGGCACAGCAGCTGCAGCAGGTGATTCTGGATCATGTCCCGCAGTTGCCCGGCCTTGTCGAAGTAACCCCAGCGACCTTCGATGCCGACCTGCTCGGCCACGGTGATTTCCACGTGGGAGATGTAGTTCTGGTTCCACTGGGTTTCAAACAGGCTGTTGGCAAAACGCAGGGCGATCAGGTTCTGGACGGTTTCTTTGCCCAGGTAGTGGTCGATGCGGTAGGTGCGGTTTTCCGGGAAAAACTGCGCCACGGCGTCGTTGACCTTGCGCGACGAATCGAGGTCCGAGCCGATGGGTTTTTCCAGGACCACGCGGGTGTTTTCCGCCAGGCCGACCTTGGACAGGTTCTCGCAGATCGCGCCGTACACCGCCGCCGGGGTGGCGAAGTAAGCAATCAGGCGTTGTTCGGTGCCGGCTTTTTCCGCCAGGGCAACATAGTCGTCGGCTTTCAGGAAGTCGACGTGCAGGTACGTCAGGCGGGCCAGGAAGCGCTGGGCGACGGTTTCGTCCAGTTCCTTGCCGACGTAGCTGCGCAATTCTTTTTCGATATGGGCCAGGTGCTGCTGCTCGGAACCCGCCTCACGGGCCAGGGCCAGGATGCGCGTGTCTTCGTGCAGGAGGCCCGCACCATCGAGTTGATAAAGGGCAGGAAATAACTTGCGCAGCGCCAGATCACCCAAGGCGCCAAACAGGGCAAAGGTGCAGGGTTCTACGGTTATCGAAGGCATGATGTTTGTTCTTTTATCAAGTTAAGCTACAAATACCTTTTTTTAAGGCATCACTCAAGGAAAAATGTAGTAATAACCACAACATTTTCCCAAAAAACGTATTCCGAGTGGTGGTGTTCAACTACCCTAAGTAGGATAGGCCACCGCAAAGGGCCGCTCGTCGACTGGTTGACGACCCTTATTTGCATCGTCGCCCTAAGGAAACATGAATGGACCGCGTGCGAAATCTACTGGAACAGATCCAGAAACGCCTCGAAGAACTGAACAAGGCTGAACGTAAAGTCGCCGAGGTCATCCTGCTCAACCCGCAGCAGGCGACCCGCTTCTCTATCGCCGCCCTCGCCCAGGCCGCTTCGGTCAGCGAACCTACAGTGAACCGCTTCTGCCGCTCGTTCGGCGTGAGTGGTTACCCTGAACTTAAATTGCAGCTGGCGCAAAGTTTGGCCAGCGGCGCGGCGTATGTCAGCCGCGCGGTAGGGGCCGATGATAACCCCGAGGCCTACACCCAGAAGATCTTTGGCAGCGCCATCGCCTCCCTGGACAGCGCCTGCCAGGCCCTGGACCCGAACCTGATCAGCAAGGCCGTGGACCTGCTGATCCAGGCCCGGCAGATCCACTTCTTTGGCCTCGGGGCTTCGGCGCCGGTGGCCATGGATGCCCTGCACAAGTTTTTCCGTTTCAACCTGTCGGTCACGGCCCATGCCGATGTGCTGATGCAGCGGATGATCGCTTCGGTGGCCCATACCGGCGAGTTATTCGTGATCATCTCCTACACCGGGCGTACCCGTGAGTTGGTGGAAGTGGCGCGTATTGCGCGGGAAAACGGTGCTTCGGTGCTGGGCGTAACGGCCGAGAACTCGCCACTGGCCAAGGTCAGTACCGTGAGCCTGAACATTCCGTTGCCGGAAGACACCGACATCTACATGCCGATGACCTCGCGGATCATCCAGCTGACGGTGCTGGACGTGCTGGCGACGGGCATGACCTTGCGTCGCGGGGTGGATTTCCAGCCGCATTTGCGCAAGATCAAAGAGAGCTTGAATGACAGCCGGTATCCGGTCGGGGATGAGTTCAACTAGTTCGAAATCTACGCGACTGTGCCGACCTCTGTGGTGAGCGGGCTTGCCCCGCGCTGGGCCGCGAAGCGGTCCTATTAAGCTCACCGAGTTGATTCAGGTATATCTCGGTGGCTGGTTTCAGGGCCGCTTCGCAGCCCAGCGCGGGGCAAGCCCGCTCACCACAGGCCTCAGGCCCCCACCCGCGCCTGCAAACTCAAATGCGCCCTCTCCCCCGGCGCCAGGCTCGCACCGGCCATCGCCGACTCCACACACACAAACCCCGACGCCTCGTTGAAGCTCACCCCCAGCAACGGCCGGCTGCCCGGGTGCCACACCACCGTGTCGGCACTCTCGCCGGTATCGATGCACAACTCGCGCTGCCAGGCATGGTCCTTGAGGTGCAACTCGCCCTCGTGCTGGAACACCCGCTGACAGCCGCCATCGACCCGCAATTCACCTTCCTGCTGGCAAACCTGGCGATTGAGCTGGTCGTAGCCTTGCGCCCCATCGAGCCCAGACAGCGCTATCTCACCGACGTTGCCAATTCGCCAATAGGCGTGCAAAGCATGGCTCAGCTGGCATGGCAGTTCGTCCTGGTGCTCGGTGGCCAGGCGCAGTTCCAGGGTTTCCCCCAGGTGCGCATGCAGGTCCACCTGCCAATCGCATAGCTGCAATTGCCAGTGCAAACGCACGCCGTCGTCGTCGGCGCTGCTGTCCAGCAGTTTCCAGTCGATCAGCCGTGCCCAACCATGGGACGGCCAGGCGTTTTCGCTGGGATGGCGGCCATACCACGGCCAACACACCGGCACGCCGCCACGAATGGCGCCGACCTGCGGCCACTTGGCCGCGCACCACAGCCAGGGTTTCTGGCCCTTGGGCTGAAAGTGCAGCAATTGCGCGCCCTGGCGACTGAACACCGCCTGGCAGAGCGGGTGATCGATCACCAACACATCGCGCATCTGAAAGCGTTCCCAGGCGAATACCGGTCGCTCGCGCAGGGATTTGAAAAAGCGTTGCAGCGGATGCTCATGCATGTGCCACGGTCCTGAAAAACTTTGTAGGAGCTGGCTTGCCTGCGATGGCATCGCCTCGGTGTGGCAGATACACCGCGGGGCTCGCATCGCAGGCAAGCCAGCTCCCACACAAAAAAAAGCGGATAGCCATGGCTACCCGCAAAATGCGCACAGAGAGAAGGAGCTTATCGCAACAACGTTAGAACGTAGACTGAATTTTCAGGCCCGCGACTACCGCGTTGTCGACCTGCTTCACGCCGCCTGGGTTGGCGATGTATTGCAGGTTGGGACGCACGGTCAGCCAGTTGGTGACGTGGAAACCATAGTTCAGTTCGACGTTGTACTCAGTGTTACGCAGCGGTGCGTAGCCCGACTGATCGTAATCGGTGAAACCACCAGCGGCATTGAGCAACTCGGCGTTTTTCTTCACGTCACTGTTGGCGTGGATACGGGAGACACCGATACCCACGTCATCTTTGGTACGTGCGTCGAATGGGCCCTTGTACACAAGCATCAGCGACTGGTAGTTGTCGACCAGGTTGGTGTCTTTGTCGTGGAAGGTGACGTTGGCCGCGATGTTCAAGCCGCGGGAAGCGTCGCCATTGTGGGTGGTGAGTTGCTGTTGCAGAACGCCCCAGTAACCGCTTTTGCTGCTGCGAACACGGAAGGCTGCGCCCGTGGTGCCAGCATCGTTGCCGTTGACGTCTTCACGTACGTCGGTGGCATCGGCGGTGCTCTTGTAGTAACCCACACGGTATTCGCCCGGCAGGCCGTTGACCTTAGGCGACCAGACCAATTCCACCGGCAATACGGTGCCCTTGGTGCCGCTGCCGCTGAGTTTGAAGCCGTTGCCGTGCTCAAGCTGCGACGGGTTCTGGTTGTACGCACCGATTTGCGCATACAGCTCAGGCGTGATGTTGTACTTCACGCGGATAGCCGCCTGGCTGACTGGCCAGTTGTACCAGGTGTTTACATAGTTACCGACCTGGGAGCCGCAGAACGACAGGTTCTGGAAGTCGCACGGGAAGGTGTTGAAGTCTTCGCCTTCACCGAAGTAACCGAGTTTCACGTCCAGCTTGTTGTCGAACATCTGGTGCTGAATCCAGAACTGCGTCAGACGCACCATGTGGCCACGGCCGTCGACTTCTTGAGACGAACTCAAGGTGCCGGCACGCGGGTCACCGATACGGTCGTTGGAGATGTTCGCACCATTACGATTGGTCAACTGGATCTTGGCCTGGGTGTTGCTCCAGCCCCACAGCTTGTCCAGGTCCAGTGCTACGCCCAGACCGAACTGGTCAGCGTAACGGGCAGTTTTGTCGTTGTTGTAGCCACCGCTGAGGTTGCCACCGACTTCACCTACGTAATCCGCCTTGATGTCGATACCTTGCTCGATCAGCTTGGTACGCTCACCGCCCCAATCGCCGGTCATCCACTTGGAATCGGAGCTGAATGCATCGGCCGCCATCGCATTGGCGGACAATACCAGGGCTGCTGCTGCTGACAGTTGGCAGATCAGCCGGGTGTTGTTGTGTTGCTTTTTCATCCCTACATCCTCGTCTTTATTGTTATTAACTGTTTTTATCTAACGCGGTTTACTTCTTTGTCCCTGGTTCCCCGACAGGAGCGTGCCCGCTCCTGCCATTCAACGTCCCTTGAATTGAGCGACGTTGTCACTGCGCTCCTGTGCAGGCAACGAAGCGGCAGTGCCCAGACGCTCACCGGTCTTGGCGTCGAACAGCAACACCTTGGCCGGATCGAACTGCAGGGTCAGGGTCTCGCCCACCTGCGGCGCCACATCGGGCGCCAGGCGGCAGCAGACCTTGGTGTCATTGATTTGCACGAACACCAGGGTGTCCGGGCCAGTCGGTTCGGTGACTTGCACCTCGGCCCGAATGGTCGGTGCGCCGGTGGCTTCGGCTGCGGCGAGCACGATCTGCTCCGGGCGCAGGCCCAGGATCACTTCGCGGTCTTCAAGGCCTGCATCGTTCATGCTCAGCGGCAATTCACACCGGGCCTGGCCGCTGTCCAGCAGCGCCACCAGGCGGCCGTCCTTGCGTTGCAGGCGCAGTGGAATGAAGTTCATCGGCGGCGAACCGATAAAGCTCGCCACGAACAGGTTGGCCGGGTCGTTGTAGATCTCTTTCGGCGTGCCGAACTGCTGGATGATGCCGTCCTTCATCACCGCCACTTTGTCCCCCAGGGTCATCGCTTCGATCTGATCGTGGGTGACGTAGACGGTGGTGGTTTTCAGACGCTGGTGCATCAGTTTCATTTCGGTACGCATCTCGACCCGCAGCTTGGCGTCGAGGTTGGACAGCGGTTCGTCGAACAGGTAGATCTTCGGACGACGCGCCAGTGCACGGCCCATGGCCACGCGCTGTTGCTGGCCGCCCGAGAGCTGGCCCGGCTTGCGATTGAGCAGGTGCTCGATCTGCAGCAGCTTGGCGACGCGCGCCACTTCTTCGTCGATCGCCGCCTGGGGCATCTTGCGAATCTTCAGGCCGAACTCGATGTTCTCGCGCACGCTCATGGTCGGGTACAGCGCGTAGGACTGGAACACCATGGCGATGTCGCGATCCTTGGGACTCATGCCGCTCACGTCCTGATCGCCGATCATGATCGCGCCGCCGGTGATGTTTTCCAGGCCGGCAATGCAGTTCATCAAGGTCGACTTGCCGCAACCCGAAGGCCCGACCAGGATCAGGAACTCACCTTCCTTGATCGACAGTTCGATGTTCTTCAGGGTGTCCGGCAGGCCGGTACCGTAGGTCTTGTTTACGTTACGAAGTTCAAGCGTTGCCATGATTACCCCTTGACCGCGCCGGCCGTCAGGCCGCGCACGAAATACTTGCCTGCGACCACATAGACCAGCAGGGTCGGCAGCCCGGCGATCATCGCCGCCGCCATATCAACGTTATATTCCTTGACCCCGGTACTGGTGTTGACCAGGTTGTTCAGCGCCACTGTGATGGGCTGCGAATCACCGCTGGAGAACACCACGCCGAACAGGAAGTCGTTCCAGATCTGCGTGAACTGCCAGATCAGGCACACCATGATGATCGGTGTCGACATCGGCAGGATGATCAGGCGGAAGATCGTGAAGAACCCCGCGCCATCCAGGCGTGCCGCCTTCACCAGTGCATCGGGAATGCTGACGTAGTAGTTACGGAAGAACAGTGTAGTAAACGCCAGTCCGTAGACGATGTGCACGAACACCAGGCCCGTGGTGGTACTGGCCAGGCCCATCTTGCCGAGGGTGAACGAGGCTGGCAGCAGCACGGTCTGGAACGGCAGGAAGCAGCCGAACAGCAGCAGGCCGAAGAACAACTGCGAGCCGCGAAAACGCCACATCGACAGCACGTAGCCGTTCAAGGCACCGATGGCGGTGGAGATCAGCACGGCCGGAACGGTGATCTTGATCGAGTTCCAGAAGTAACCGTCAACCGTGGCCCAGGCTTTCACCCAGCCAATGCCGGTGACAACGGAAGGCCAGCTCAGCAGGTTGCCGGTGCTGATGTCTTCCGGGGTCTTGAAGCTGGTCAGCAACATGACCACCAACGGCACCAGGTACAACAGGACAGCGAGGATCAGCACCGCGTAGATCGCGATGCGGCTCAGGCTGATGGCAGGTTTGCCGACAAGACTAGTCATTGCGCTTGGTCCTTAGCTCGGAGTACAGGTAAGGCACGATGATTGCGAGAATCGCACCGAGCATCAGAATCGCACTGGCCGAGCCCATGCCCATCTGGCCGCGGCTGAAGGTGAAGGAGTACATGAACATCGCTGGCAGGTCGGAGGAGTAACCCGGACCACCCGCGGTCATGGCCGCCACCAGGTCGAAACTCTTGATCGCGATGTGCGCCAGAATCATCACCGCACTGAAGAACACCGGACGCAGGCTTGGCAGCACCACTTTCCAGTAGATGCGCGGCATGCTCGCGCCGTCGATCTGCGCAGCACGGATGATCGATTGATCAACACCGCGCAGGCCGGCGAGGAACATTGCCATGATGAAGCCCGAGGCTTGCCACACAGCGGCGATCACCAGGCAATACACCACACGGTCCGGGTCGATCAGCCAGTCCAGGCGAAAGCCTTCCCAGCCCCAGTCACGCAGCAGTTTGTCCAGGCCCATGCCCGGGTTGAGCAGCCATTTCCAGGCGGTACCGGTAACGATCATCGAGAGCGCCATCGGGTACAGGTAAATGGTGCGGATAAAGCCTTCGCGACGGATTTTCTGGTCGAGGAAAATCGCCAGCGTCACGCCGATCACCAACGTGATGCCGATGAACATGCCACCGAACACCGCGAGGTTCTTGCTCGCGACCCACCAGCGGTCGTTGTCGAACAAGCGCGCGTATTGAGCCAGGCCCACGAACTTGTAGGTCGGCAGGAAAGTCGAGTTAGTGAACGACAGCACAAACGTCCACAGGATGTAGCCATAGAAGCCCACCAGAACGATGAACATGCTCGGCGCCAGCACCAGTTTGGGTAGCCAGCGCTGCAGTGCATCGAACGGCGAGGCTTTGCTGAACACAGCAACAGAACTCATGGGAAAATCCAGTACAGGGAAAAAGGACTACAGGAACATGCCTTGCGGGGGTTAGGGGTCCCCCCGCAAGGCCATTCAGTACTAACCGTTACTTGGCCGACTTGACCGCGCTGTACAGTTGCTTCGCGGTGGCTGCCGGATCAGCGGCCGGGTTGTTGATGTAGTTGGTGACTACGTCAAAGAACGCGCCTTGTACGGCCAGCGTGGTCGCCATGTTGTGCGCCATGCTTGGCTGCAGGCCGCCGGTCTGGGCGTCTGCCAGGAAGTCCTTGGCGGCGGTCTGGGCGCAGGAGTCAAAGCCGTATTTGCCCATGTCTTTCAACATGTCGATACGAACCGGGATCGAGCCCTTGTTGATGCTGAAGACTTTCTGGAAGTTTTCGCTCAACACGACTTTGGCGATGTCCTGCTGACCGGCAGCAGTGCCTTTGTCTTTCTGCTTGAACACCGCGAGGGAATCGATGTTGTAGGTGAACGCCTTGTCGGTGCCCGGGAAGGCTACGCACTCGTAGTCTTTGCCGGCGACTTTCTTGGCGGCGGTCCATTCACTCTTGGCCCAGTCACCCATGATCTGCATGCCGGCCTTGCCATTGATGACTTTGGCGGCTTCCAGGTTCCAGTCCTGACCCTTGCCGTCGACGTCCATGTAGGTCGCGACTTTCTTCAGCTCGGTCAGGGACTTGATCATTTCAGGGCCGGTCAGGGCTTTTTCGTCCAGGTCGACCAGGGCTTTCTTGTAACCGTCAGCCCCCATTACCGAGAGTACGACGGCTTCGAAAACGGTGCTGTCCTGCCAAGGCTGGCCACCGTGGGCGAGCGGAATGAAGCCGGCTTTCTTCAGCTTGTCGCCAGCGGCGTAGAACTCTTCGAGGGTGGTAGGCGGTTTTTCGATACCGGCTTTCTTGAAGACTTCCGGGTTGATCCACAGCCAGTTGACGCGGTGAATGTTCACCGGCACGGCCACGTAATCACCTTCGTACTTCACGGTATCGGAGACTTTCTTGTCCAGCAGGGAGTCCCACTTTTCTTCTTTGGCGGGAACCTTCAGGACGTCGGTGTCGAGCAGCCCGGTGGACGCCCATTCCTGGATGTCGGGGCCTTTGATCTGGGCCATGCCTGGCGGGTTGCCAGCAACGGCGCGGCTTTTCAGCACGGTCATGGCAGTGGAACCGCCACCGCCGGCGACGGCACCGTCTTTCCAGGTGAAACCGTCTTTTTCAACTTGAGCCTTCAGGACATCTACTGCCGCTTTCTCGCCACCCGAGGTCCACCAATGCACAACTTCAACCGTCCCTTTCGAGTCGGCGGCAAAAGCACTGAGGGGAAACAACGAGGCAACGGAAATAGCTACGGCGAGGCGACTGATCGCTTTCATCTGAGTACCTTTTTTCTTGTTGTTATGCATGCAAGTCGGTGCTTGCGCTGCAAACGAGTTTAAACAGGGATTTTTCAGGTGCAGGTAACAAAGGGACGCCAAAATGTCACCACTTAGTGACATAACGCCCGGCGGCCACGGCACTGGCCATGCTCGGTGACAAGGGTAGACCCGGCAGCAATACAGACTGCCAGGCGTGGTAGAGGTCCGGCTTGCCACCCCAGATCTTGGCGCTGGGCTGGTTTTTCGGGCTCAGTTCGTGGTGCCAACTGCCGTGGGTTCGGTCGATGAAATGACTTTCACAGAACTCCCAGAAGCGCCGGTACCAGGTCTCGTAGTGCAGCTCTCCCGTGCGTTTGAGCAACGCCTGGGCAGCGGCGCTGGCTTCGCAATGGGTCCAGTGCAGGCGCTCGCGCACCACCGGGCGCTGGCTCCAGTCGAGGGTATAGACAATGCCGGGGGCACCGTCGACCGCCCAGGCATATTCGCAGGCGCTGGCGAACAGGCCCTTGGCGTCGGTCAACAACCAATCGGGGGTGACGAGCCCGGCGTCCAGGCGCGCGGCCTCAAGGTGCAACACCAGCCGCGCCCATTCAAAGCCGTGGCCGGGGGTGATGCCGTAGGGGCGAAAACCGTCGGCCGGGTTGTCTTCGTTGTAACCGCGCAAGGGTTGCCAGTGGCTGTCGAAATGTTCGATCACCATGTCCCGGTTTTCCGCCGCATGGGTATGAATAATCCGCTCGACGATGCGCAGCGCGCGGTCGAGCCAGCGGGTTTCACCGGTGACATCGGCCAGGGCCAGGAAGGCTTCGGTGGCGTGCATGTTGCTGTTGGCGCCGCGATAGGCTTCGACACCGCTCCAGTCCTGGGCAAAGGACTCGAGCATCGCGCCCTCCTCTTCGCTCCAGAAGTACTGGTCGATGATGTGGGTCGCGTCGTTGAGCAAGGTCTGGGCGCCGGGTGCGCCGGCCACTACCGCAGAGCTGGCGGCCAAGGCCACAAAGGCGTGCAGGTAGGCGGCCTTGCCGGTGTTGCCATCGCGGGCATCGGGCTTGGCGAACCAGCCGCCGTGGCGGGCGTCGCGTAGCGGGCCGCTGAGGGCCGCGACACCGTGCTCCACCAGCTCGGCATAACCGGGCAAGCCCAGGCCGTGGGCCATGGCGAAGCTGTGGGTCATGCGGGCAGTGTTCATGGTTTCGGCGACGGCATCGGGCGGCAAGACGCCGCGGTCGTCGAGGTTGCCGAAGCCTTCAGGCAGCCTGGACGCCTTGGCGAATGACAGCAGGCGCTGGCCTTCAGTGGCAAGCCAGGCGTGATGGGCAGGTGCGTTCAGCCAACTACTGGCAGGCAGTGGTTGCGTGGTCATGATTAGCCCTTTTTATTATGTGCGGGATGACGGGAGTCTAAACAAGGGCGGAGCGAGGGCAAGTAACGAAGGAGGTAGGAAATGTCACCGAATGGTGACATTGAGTGTGCTAGGGCTTGTAGGAGTCATGCGCATGACTCCTACAAGGGATCAACATCATGGCTGCCCGAGTGGGGTGATCCGCGCCGGCTGGTTGATCTGCTGCTGCAGGTTCTGCACCTGGCTCTGCAAAGTGGTGACGTTGCGCGTGGTCTGGATACGGAACACGTCGAATTCCTTGTTGGACGGGCCGTCGGAGGCGGCCGGGCGGCTGTCCTGCTCGCTCTTGAGGACCACAAGGTCCTGCTCCAGGCGGGCAATCGCGGCCGCAGGGTTGCCCTGTTTTTTCAGCGCGGCGACGTCGGCGGAGAGCTCCTTGAATTCGGTGTCCCGGGACTTGAGGGTTGCCACCGCATCCGTCAGCGCCTGGACCTGGCCCTGCAACTGCGCGTTGGCGCCGGCCAGTTGGGTGGTGCTGGCAGTCATTTGCTCCAGGCGCTTGTCGAGGTCAGTCGCCTGGCCCGCCACGCCCAACTGCTGCTTGCCCTGCTCCAGCAACTGGGTTTCCAGCTGCTTGATCTGTAGCTTCAGGGCTTCACTGCCGTTATTCACACTGGCCTCGCTGGCCACCACCTTGCCGGAAATGTCCTGCAGGCGCCCCGCCGCTTCTTCGCTGATGCGCGCGAAGCTTTCCTGGGTCGCCACCAGTTGCTGGCCCATCAGGGAAATCTGCTGGAAGCTCCACCAGGCAAGGCCGGCAAAGGCGAACAGCAGCGCGCCGACCAATGCCCACAACGGCCCGGTACTGGCGCTCTTGACCTTGACTACCGGCGTTGGCCGGGAGCGCACGGACGTGGCCGGCGTAGGCTCAAAATCATCGTCGTCCGAGGTGTCAGCCCGCAGGCTGGGGACGTTGTCAAAGTCGTCGTTAGCATCGTTACGCATGAATCAACCTTCAAACCTTTGAGGTGGCATATAGATAGCCAAGCGCCGAAGTATAAACCTCGACCTGCCGCACTGATCGACCCTGGGTCGCAAATTCGGTTCCCGGTGTGTTGCTGGTTATTTAAGCCCCACGTGCTGGGCTTTCCACCAACTGCAAAACTCATCGAGGGCCGCCCACAGGCTGACCTTGGGCTGGTAGTCGAGATAATGCCGTGCGCGGGTGATGTCGAGGGTGAAATCTTTGTTCATGACCTGCATGCCCAGCCGTGACAACGCCGGCTCAGGACGGCCTGGCCACATCGCGCAAAACGCCTCATTGAGCGCCGCAACACTGTAGGACAAGCCGTAGGACCGGTAACGAGTGACCTGGGGCATGTCCATTTGGCGCATCACGTAGTTCACCACATCCCACACCGGCACCGGGGTACCGTTGCTGATGTTATAGGCCTTGCCCAACGCCGAGCCCGTCGCGAGCAAACCGCTGAGCAAGGCTTCGTTGAGGTTGTGCACGCTGGTGAAATCGACCTTGTTCAGGCCATCGCCAACAATTGCCAGGCGGTTTTTGCGCTGCATTTTCAACAGGCGCGGGAAGATGCTCATGTCGCCGGCCCCCGTGACAAACCGCGGGCGCAGGGCCAGTACTTCGAGGCCGAACTCCTGGGCACCGAACACCTTTTGTTCCGCCAGGTATTTGGTGGCCGCATAGGGATGCTTGAAGCGCTTGGGCACTTGCTCTTCGGTCAGCCCCAGATGATCGCGGCCATCGAAGTAGATCGACGGCGACGACAGGTGCACCAGGCGCCCGACCCGTTGTTTCAGGCAGGCCTCCACCACGTTTTCGGTGACGAGCACATTGCCCTGGTGGAAATCCTGATAACGCCCCCACAACCCCACGGCCCCGGCGCAGTGCACCACGGCTTCGACGTCGCGACACAACTCGCGCACCAGGTCCGGATCATTCAAATCACCCTGGATAAACTCGGCGCCGCGCCGCACCAGGTGTTCCACACCCTCGGCCCGCCGCCCGTTGACCCGCACGTCCAGGCCCTGCTCCAGGGCGAAACGCGCAAAACGCCCGCCAATGAAGCCGCTTGCGCCGGTGACCAGAATTTTCATGACTTACTCCGCATTCTTTCGTTTTTCATCGCTGTTGCCTTGACGCTGGCCATCACTCCAACGGCACCAACCATTGCCCTGTTGTGTGTGCCAGATGATCGGTCAGCAAGCCCAGCAATTGTCCACCACTGCGCCAATGATGCCAGTACAGCGGCACATCGATCGGCTTATCTGGCAATAACTCCACCAGCACACCTCTTTCCAGCTGGTCACGCACCTGCAATTCGGGCACCAGGCCCCAGCCCAATCCGGCTTCCGTCAGGCGGATAAACCCTTCGGACGATGGGCATAAATGGTGTTCGAAACCACCGTCAACGCCCAGGGAAGCCAGGTAGCGATGCTGCAGGAAATCATCCGGCCCGAACACCAACGCCGGCGTGCGGGCCAGTTGATCGGCGCGTACGCCCTCGGGAAAGTGCCGAGCGACAAACGCCGGGCTGGCCAGCGCCCGGTAACGCATGGCACCGAGCAACAGGCTACGGGCACCGGCCACCGGGCGTTCGCTGGCGCAAATGCAGGCCGCCACTTCACCGGCGCGCATGCGTTTGAGGCCGACGGTCTGGTCCTCTACCACCAGGTCCAGCAGCAGGTGCTGCTCGGCGCAGAAGTCGCTCACCGCCTCGGCCCACCAAGTGGCCAGGCTGTCGGCATTCAAGGCGATGCGCAGGCGCTCGGGCATGCCCTCTTCGTCCAGCGCGGGCACCTGGCTTTGCAGGTCGCGCTCCAGCAGCCGCACCTGTTGCACGTGGTTGAGCAAACGGCGGCCGATTTCGGTGGGTGTCGGCGGCGTGGCCCGTACCAGCACCGGCTGGCCGACTCGCGCTTCCAGCAGCTTGATGCGCTGGGAAATCGCCGACTGGGAGATTCCCAGCACCTGAGCGCCGCGCTCAAACCCGGCCTGTTCCACCACCGCTGCGAGGGCGGAAAGCAATTTATAGTCGAACATCAGTTTTCCTAATGAGCGATCAGCAATATTGGTTTTTCTTATACAGCCTTGAACGTGAGAATAGCCAGCATCGTTTCTTCTTATTCAAGGACCCTCCACATGGCTGGCGAAACCGCCCTGGCAACCCTGCTGCGCAGCATGAGCCCACACCTCAATGATGGCGACTACGTGTTCTGCACC
Organism: Pseudomonas sp. 1912-s; assembly: GCF_029269205.1. Lineage (NCBI taxonomy): Bacteria > Pseudomonadati > Pseudomonadota > Gammaproteobacteria > Pseudomonadales > Pseudomonadaceae > Pseudomonas > Pseudomonas sp. 1912-s. The sequence continues at coordinate 241,201 of NZ_JARIXR010000009.1, forward strand.
CTGGCCGACAGCCGCATCCCCGAGGGATGCGAGGTGATCGGCAGCTTCCGCGAGCAGGAAGGCCTGACGCTGATCGTCGAGCGCCAGCAGGCTGAAAAGGCCGGGCTGGCCTTCGAGTACGTCGCGGCGTGGATCACCCTCAATGTGCATTCAGCCTTGGAAGCCGTGGGCCTGACCGCCGCGTTTGCCACAGCCCTGGGCTCCGCCGGGATCAGCTGCAACGTGATTGCCGGCTACTACCACGATCACCTGTTTGTCGGCCGCGCCGATGCCGAGCGCGCCATGACGGTGTTGCGGCAATTGGCGGCGGGCGCGGAGTAAATCCTATGTGGCAAAGTTATATGAACGGCTTGTTGGTGGCCTTCGGCTTGATCATGGCGATTGGCACCCAGAACGCCTTTGTCCTGGCGCAAAGCCTGCGCCGTGAACATCACCTGCCTGTGGCGGCCTTGTGCGTGGTGTGCGATGCCATCCTGGTGGCGGCCGGTGTGTTCGGCCTGGCCACCGTGCTGGCGCATAACCCAGTACTGCTGGCGATCGCCCGGTGGGGCGGCGCAGCGTTCCTGTTGTGGTACGGCACCCTTGCCCTGCGCCGGGCCTGTTCGAAACAAAGCCTGGGCCAGGGCGAGCAGCTCAAGGTGCGCTCCCTGAAGGCAGTGATGCTCAGCGCCCTGGCGGTGACCTTGCTCAACCCCCACGTGTATCTGGACACCGTCTTGTTGATCGGCTCCCTCGGCGCCCAGCAAACCGAACCCGGCGCTTACGTGGCCGGTGCCGCCAGCGCTTCWCTGCTGTGGTTCATGACCCTGGCACTGGGCGCGGCATGGCTGGCACCGTGGCTGGCGCGCCCCGCCACCTGGCGGATTCTGGACCTGCTGGTGGCCGCCATGATGTTCAGCGTGGCCTATCAATTAATCAGCGCAGCGTAGATATTCCAAAACGCTCTGGAACCTCTATCCCACACAGTTGTTGCGTGGTTTTGCCGCACCCCCGGTGCTATGATCCAGCCCCTGCGCCGCAAAGAGTACAAACTCCCCGGCGCTTGTTTGGCCGCCCGTGATCGGCCTTGCGCTCACCGCAACTGACCTGATTAGGAGAATCATCATGGCTTTCGAATTGCCGCCGCTGCCCTACGCACACGATGCCCTGCAGCCGCACATCTCCAAGGAAACCTTGGAGTATCACCACGACAAGCACCACAACACCTATGTCGTGAACCTGAACAACCTGGTGCCTGGCACCGAGTTCGAAGGCAAGACCCTGGAAGAAATCGTCAAGTCTTCTTCGGGCGGCATCTTCAACAACGCCGCTCAGGTCTGGAACCACACCTTCTACTGGAACTGCCTGGCGCCAAACGCCGGCGGTCAACCTACCGGCGCACTGGCTGAGGCGATCAACGCCGCCTTCGGTTCGTTCGACAAGTTCAAGGAAGAGTTCACCAAGACTTCCGTCGGCACCTTCGGTTCCGGTTGGGGCTGGCTGGTGAAAAAGGCTGACGGTTCCCTGGCCCTGGCCAGCACCATCGGCGCCGGCAACCCGCTGACCAGCGGCGACACCCCGCTGCTGACCTGCGACGTCTGGGAACACGCTTACTACATCGACTACCGCAACGTGCGTCCAAAGTATGTGGAAGCGTTCTGGAACCTGGTCAACTGGAAGTTCGTGGCTGAGCAGTTCGAAGGCAAAACCTTCACTGCTTAAGTACCGCTTGCAGTAGAAAGAGCCCGGCGATTGCCGGGCTTTTTTGTGGGCAGTTACAAATGGAAAAAGCCAGGAAAAAGCTGGAACTCATCAGGGGGATTTTGCCACGCAGCATGTAAGAGGAATGTTCCTCTCATTTGACTGCAGGAGAACCTGATATGGATCCACTATCTTTGCTCGGCATGGCCCCCCAAGCTCTCAATATGGCTGATAAGGGCATGGACCTTCTGGACAAGGGCTTGGGCATGCTTGATAAGGCCATGGACATGGCTCAACAGACCATGGGGCAAATCAACCCTCAGGCGCAGGAACAGCAACAACCGCCGAAAATTTCATATTCCTGATGTGCGCTGAACACTCGACGGCTTGTCTCGCGGGCCCGGAAAATCCGTGTTCGCCCTGACAAGACGGTACAAAAAGTCGGCGGGAACTATCCGCCGACCGTTCTGCAAGCCTGGCCTCTCTCCCCATTCCCCTCCCAACGTCATACCCAAGGCGCCTCATCTAAACCGTAAAACCTGCCCTGGCCACAATGTCCCTTTGACTGCCCTCACGGGATTGCCAATACTCATGGCATATTGAGGCTACCCGCATGGAACAAGGAATAACCCTTTGAAGCTGGAACTCAAAAACAGCTTGTCGGTGAAGTTGCTACGGGTGGTACTGCTTTCGGCATTGGCAGTGGGCGTGGTACTGAGCGCGGCGCAAATCGTCTTTGATGCGTACAAGACGCGCCAGGCCGTGGCCGGTGATGCCCAGCGCATCCTCGACATGTTTCGCGACCCGTCCACCCAGGCCGTCTACAGCCTGGACCGGGAGATGGGCATGCAGGTCATCGAAGGCCTGTTCCAGGACGATGCCGTGCGCATGGCCTCCATCGGCCACCCCAACGAAACCATGCTCGCGGAAAAAACCCGCGACCTGCAACAATCCCCGAGCCGCTGGCTGACCGACCTGATTCTGGGCCAGGAACGCACGTTCACCACGCCGCTGGTGGGGCGCGGGCCTTACAGCGAGTACTACGGTGACCTGAGCATCACCCTCGACACCGCCACCTACGGCAAAGGGTTTCTCGTCAGCTCAGTGATCATTTTTATCTCCGGGGTGCTGCGAGCACTGGCCATGGGCCTGGTGTTGTACCTGGTCTATCACTGGCTGCTCACCAAGCCGCTCTCGCGAATCATCGAGCACCTGAGTTCGATCAACCCCGACCGGCCCAGCGAGCACAAGATCCCGCAGCTGAAAGGCCACGAGAAAAACGAACTGGGGATCTGGATCAACACCGCCAACCAGTTGCTCGAATCCATCGAGCGTAATACGCACTTGCGCCATGAGGCGGAAAACAGCCTGCTGCGCATGGCCCAATACGACTTTCTCACCGGTTTGCCGAACCGCCAGAAACTGCAGGAGCAACTGGACAAGATCCTGATCGACGCCGGCCGCCGGCAACGTCGGGTCGCCGTGTTGTGTGTGGGGCTGGATGACTTCAAAAGCGTCAACGAGCAGTTCACCTACCAAGCCGGCGACCAGTTGCTGCTGGCCCTCGCCGACCGCCTGCGCGCCCACAGCGGCCGCCTGGGTGCCCTGGCCCGACTGGGCGGCGACCAGTTCGCCCTGGTGCAGGCCGATATCGAGCAGCCTTATGAAGCCGCCGAGCTGGCACAAAGCATCCTCGATGACCTGGAAGCGGAGTTCGCCCTCGACGATGGGCACGAGCAAATCCGCCTGCGCGCCACCATCGGCATCACCCTGTTCCCGGAAGACGGCGACAGCACCGAGAAGTTGCTGCAAAAAGCCGAACAGACCATGACCCTGGCCAAGAGCCGTTCGCGCAACCGCTACCAGTTCTATATCGCCAGCGTCGACAGCGAAATGCGCCGCCGCCGCGAGCTGGAAAAAGACTTGCGCGATGCCTTGAGCCGCGAGCAGTTCCACCTGGTGTACCAGCCACAGATCAGCTACCTCGACCACCGCGTGGTGGGGGTCGAAGCCTTGATTCGCTGGCAGCACCCGGAGCACGGCCTGGTGCCACCCGACCTGTTTATCCCGCTGGCGGAACAGAACGGCACCATCATTGCCATCGGCGAATGGGTCCTGGACCAGGCCTGCCGGCAACTGCGGGAATGGCACGACCTGGGTTTCACCGAGCTGCGCATGGCGGTCAACCTGTCGACGGTGCAACTGCACCACGCCGAGCTGCCACGGGTTGTCAACAATCTGCTGCAAATCTACCGCCTGCCGCCCCGCAGCCTGGAGCTGGAAGTCACCGAGACCGGCCTGATGGAAGACATCAGCACCGCCGCCCAGCATCTGCTGAGCCTGCGCCGCTCTGGCGCGCTGATTGCGATTGATGACTTCGGCACCGGCTATTCGTCCCTGAGCTATCTGAAAAGCCTGCCGCTGGACAAGATCAAGATCGACAAGAGTTTCGTCCAGGACCTGCTGGATGACGACGACGATGCGACCATCGTGCGGGCGATCATCCAGCTCGGCAAAAGCCTTGGCATGCAGGTGATCGCCGAAGGCGTGGAGACCGCCGAACAGGAGGCCTACATCATCTCCGAGGGCTGTCACGAAGGTCAGGGCTACCACTACAGCAAACCCCTGCCGGCGCGGGAGTTGGTGGCCTATTTGAAACAGGCCCAGCGCAACAACGCCGCCATTCTCTGAGGCGATGCCGGCCACCGGGAGCACGCGCACCGGTGGCCGGCAAATCGATACTAAATATTTCCTACTTATAACCCTTTACACAAAATGCAAATCTTTCGCATTATGTCGCAGTTTTGCGCGCCCCCCCGCGTGCCCCATCAACAACCGAAGCAGGATGTTCGCCATGATTCGTATGCCCCTGGCCACCGCCAGCCTTCTCGCCATTGCCATTTCGCTCGCCGGTTGCGGTGAAGGCAAAGACAAGGCCGCCGCGCCTCAAGCCCCGGCCGCCGCCAGCACTACCGCCCCGGCGGCTGCCCCGGCAGGCCAGGTTGACGAAGCCGCCGCCAAGGCGGTGGTCGCGCATTACGCAGACATGGTGTTCGCGGTGTACAGCGATGCCGAGTCCACCGCGAAAACCCTGCAAACCGCGATCGACACCTTCCTCGCCAACCCGAACGACGACACCCTGAAAGCGGCCCGTACCGCCTGGATCGCCGCTCGTGTGCCCTACCTGCAGAGCGAAGTGTTCCGTTTCGGCAACACCATCATTGACGACTGGGAAGGCCAGGTGAACGCCTGGCCCCTGGACGAAGGCCTGATCGACTACGTCGACAAGACCTACGAACACGCCCTGGGCAACCCTGGTGCCACCGCCAACATCATTGCCAACAACGAGATCCAGGTCGGCGAAGACAAGGTCGACGTGAAAGACATCACCCCGGAAAAACTCGCCAGCCTGAATGAGCTGGGCGGTTCCGAGGCCAACGTTGCCACCGGCTACCACGCGATTGAATTCCTGCTCTGGGGCCAGGACCTGAACGGCACCGGCCCGGGCGCCGGCAACCGTCCAGCCTCGGACTACATGACCGGTGATGGCGCCACTGGCGGCCACAACGAGCGTCGCCGCACCTACCTGCGCGCCGTGACGCAACTGTTGGTCAGCGACCTGGAAGAGATGGTCGGCAACTGGAAACCCAACGTCGAAGACAACTACCGCGCCACGCTGGAAGCAGAGCCTGCGACCGATGGCCTGCGCAAAATGCTGTTCGGCATGGGTAGCCTGTCCCTGGGCGAACTGGCCGGTGAGCGGATGAAGGTTTCCCTGGAAGCCAACTCGCCGGAAGACGAACAGGATTGCTTCAGCGACAACACCCACAACTCGCACTTCTATGACGCCAAGGGTATTCGTAACGTTTACCTGGGCGAGTACACCCGCACCGACGGCACCAAAATGACCGGCGCCAGCCTGTCGTCCCTGGTGGCCAAGGCGGACCCGGCTGCCGACGCAACCCTGAAGGCTGACCTGGCATCGACCGAAGCGAAGATCCAGGTGATGGTGGATCACGCCAACAACGGTGAGCACTACGACCAACTGATCGCCGCCGGTAACGACAAAGGCAATCAGATCGTGCGTGATGCCATCGCCGCGCTGGTGAAGCAGACCGGTTCGATCGAACAGGCCGCTGGCAAGCTGGGCATCAGCGACTTGAACCCGGATAACGCTGATCACGAGTTCTGATCACTGTAGCGAGCGGGCTTGCCCCGCGCTGGGCTGCGCAGCAGCCCTAATGGCAAACGCCGAGTTCTTCCTGAAAGAACCCGGCGTTTTTTTTGGGGCCGCTACGCAGCCCAGCGCGGGGCAAGCCCGCTCACCACAAAAATCCCACTCACCACCGGGTTCATACGCTGTCAGCTGCGCCCCGGTTTACTTGCCCTGCACCGCAGGTAGAATGGCGCCTTTCCCTGTCACACCGAGCGGACCTCATGGCGTTGCCGACCTTACGGATAATCGGTTTCATTATCGGCATCTTCCTGATCACCCTGGCGATCGCCATGGTCATCCCCATGGCGACCCTGGTGTTTTTCGAACGCACCAGCGACCTGCCATCGTTCCTCTGGGCCAGCATGATCACGTTCATCGCAGGCCTGGCGCTGGTCATCCCCGGCCGCCCGGAACACGTGCACCTGCGCCCGCGGGACATGTACCTCCTCACCGTGACCAGCTGGCTGGTGGTGTGCATCTTCGCCGCGCTACCGTTTCTGCTGACCCAGCACATCAGCTACACCGACTCGTTCTTCGAAAGCATGTCCGGCATCACCGCCACGGGTTCCACGGTGCTCAGCGGCCTGGACACCATGTCCCCGGGCATCCTCATCTGGCGCTCCTTGCTGCACTGGCTCGGCGGCATCGGCTTTATCGGCATGGCGGTGGCGATCCTGCCGCTGCTGCGCATCGGCGGCATGCGCCTGTTCCAGACCGAATCTTCCGACCGCTCGGAAAAGGTCATGCCCCGCTCGCACATGGTGGCGCGCCTGATCGTGGCGGCCTACGTGGGCATCACCATCCTCGGCAGCCTGGCGTTCTGGTGGGCCGGCATGGGCCTGTTCGATGCGATCAACCATGCGATGTCAGCCATTTCCACCGGCGGGTTTTCCACCTCCGATGAATCCCTGGCCCACTGGAAACAACCCGCAGTGCACTGGGTGGCGGTGGTGGTGATGATCATGGGCAGCCTGCCGTTCACCCTGTATGTGGCCACGCTGCGGGGCAACCGCCGGGCGCTGATCAAGGACCAGCAGGTGCAAGGCTTGCTCGGTTTGCTGCTGGTGACCTGGCTGGTACTCGGCACCTGGTACTGGTGGACCACCGACCTGCATTGGCTGGACGCGCTGCGCCACGTGGCGGTAAACGTCACCTCAGTGGTGACCACCACCGGCTTTGCGTTGGGGGACTACAGCATCTGGGGCAATTTCTCGCTGATGCTGTTCTTCTACCTGGGCTTTGTGGGCGGCTGCTCCGGCTCCACCGCCGGCGGCATCAAGATCTTTCGGTTCCAGGTGGCCTACATCCTGCTCAAGGCCAACTTGAACCAGCTGATTCACCCGCGCGCGGTGATCAAGCAGAAGTACAACGGCCATCGCCTCGATGAAGAAATCGTGCGCTCGATCCTGACGTTTTCGTTTTTCTTCGCCATCACCATCTGCGCCATCGCCCTGGCCCTGTCGCTGCTGGGGCTGGACTGGATGACCGCGCTGACCGGCGCCGCCAGTACCGTGTCCGGCGTGGGCCCGGGCCTGGGGGAAACCATCGGCCCGGCCGGCAACTTCTCCACCCTGCCGGACGCCGCCAAGTGGATCCTGTCCCTGGGCATGCTGCTCGGCCGGCTGGAGATCATTACGGTGTTTGTGCTGTGCATTCCGGCGTTTTGGCGTCACTGACGGGCGCTTCCTGCAACCGCGCCCGGTACTCGCCGGGCGTGGCATCGAACCAACGACGGAACGCCCGGAAGAAGTTGCTCGGGTCGGCAAACCCCAACAGGTAGGCAATTTCCAGCAGGGTCATGCTCGGCTGCGCCAGGTATTGCTCGGCCAATTCGCGGCGAGTGTCGTCGAGCAGGGTCTGGAAACTGGTGCCCTCCTCCTGCAAGCGGCGCTGCAGGGTGCGCTGGGACAGGTGCAGCGTCTGCGCAACCACCTCGCGCTTGGGCTCGCCCTGGGGCAGCAACCGGCACAACACCTGGCGCGCCTTGTGGGTCACGCGGCTTTCGGAAAACCGCGCCAGGTACTCCCCGGCAAAACGATCATGCAGCAACGCCATCGCCTCGTTCGCCGTGGGCAACGGCGCTTCCATGTCCGCCCGCTCGAAGATCAGCGCGTCATAGGGCGCGTTGAACACCAGCGGTGCATGGAAGGCTTGTTTATAAGGCGCCAGGTCCGCCGGCTGATCGCCCTGCACCAGCACCTTGCGCGGCTGCAGGGTGCGCCCGGTCAACCAGCCGCACAACGCCAGCGCACTCGCCAGGGAGGCTTCGGCGCTTTGCCGGGTGGGCGGCAGGTGATCGCCGTGCACGGTAAGAATCAGCGCATAGCCTTCGGGTAACAGTCGGAAACTCAGGTCGGCGCTTTCAGCAATGATCCGCTGATAACGCACCAGCCGCATAAAGCCTTCGGCCAGGGTGTTACTGGACATCAAGGCATAACCGGCCACATGAAACGACGCCGGTCGCACCACCTTCCCCATGTTCAGGCCAATCGCCGGGTTGCCCGACAGCTCGACCGCGCGCTGCCAGAGCCGGGTCATGGAGTCCTGGGGGAAACGCGCATCGGGGTCGTTCAGCGCGGCGTAATCCAGGCCGAGCTGCTTGAACAAGGCACGGCAATCCAGGCCGTCCATCTCCAGCGCCTTGACTATCCCCATCGCCCAGCTTGCAGAAGTCGTTCGTTCGCTCATGGCGTTTTCTTAACAAGGAAGGCTGAAACGACAGCCAGGAATCCGAAGGATACTAAAGTGGCATCTATTGTCACTGGCTGTTACCACTGATGACTCTAGACTCAAATAAGCTCCCCGCCGAACATCTGTCGGGCAGAACAATAACCAGAGGGCCGGATACTGTGGAAAATGTCAGACAATTCAACAGCTTCGCCGATTTCTACCCGTATTACCTGAGCGAACACGGCAACAGTACGTGCCGTCGCCTGCACTTTATCGGCACCAGCCTCGTTATCTTCATTCTCGCGTTCGCCATTGGCAAAGGCGCCTGGTGGCTGCTGCTGGCGCTCCCGGTTGCCGGCTACAGCTTTGCCTGGATCGGCCACTTCTTCTTTGAAAAGAATCGCCCGGCGACCTTCCAGCATCCGCTTTACAGCCTGTTGGGGGATTTTGTGATGTACCGCGACATGATCCTGGGCAAGGTGCCGTTCTAGCCCCGTCCCTCAAAAACAATAAGAGAGGCTTTGATGAACCAGCAGGCCCGCTTCACCCATATGCAGGACGGCACCCAGGAAGACTGGGCGATCATCGCCAAGGATTTCAGCGCCTACGCCCGGCAATTGCCCAGCCGGATCCTCGCGCATCTGCGGTTGCTGGAGGGCGACTTCGGCGGTTTCCCGGTGGACCGCCTGACCCATTCGCTGCAAACCGCCAGCCGTGCCTGGCACGACGGGCGCGATGAAGAATACGTGGTGTGCGCCCTGCTCCATGACATCGGCGACACCCTGGGCTCCTACAACCACCCGGACATCGCCGCCGCGATCCTCAAGCCGTTTGTAAGCCCCGAGAACCTGTGGATGGTGGAGAAGCACGGGATCTTTCAGGGCTATTACTTCTTCCATCACCTGGGGATGGACCGCCACCTGCGCGAGCAATTTGGCGACCATCCGCAGTACCGGCAAACCATCGAGTTCTGCGCGCAGTACGACGCGGCGGCGTTCGATCCGGCCTACGACACCCTGCCGCTGAGCTTCTTCGAACCGATGCTGGCACGGGTGTTTGCCCAGCCGAAGAACTCGCTCTACAAGGCCGCGATGGAGCGTCAGGGCTAAACCGGCAGCAACGTGCCGCCCTGGCCGGTCTGGGCGACTGGCTCGGGGCCTTTAACGATCTCCCGGGCTACCGCCAGGATCACGATGGCGGCGATGATGTCGAAAATCGCCAGCACCACAAACAGCGGGCTGTAGCCGACCTTGGTCACCAGTACACCGAACACGGCGGTAAATGCCGCGGCCCCGATAAACCCGCACATCTGCCCGCCGCCGGTCGCGGTGGCCACGTCGTTCTTGCCAAACGAGTCCGAGGCGATGGAAAACAGCGCGCCCGACAAGGTCTGGTGGGCGAAACCGCCGACGCACAGCAGGGCAATCGCGGTGTAGGCGCTGTCTACGAGGCCGATGCAGGCCGGGCCGATCATGCACAGGCAGCCGAACAACATCACCAGCTTGCGCGACGTGAACAGCGAGACCTTGAAGTAGCGATGGAACAGCGGGCTCAGGTAGCCGCCCAGCACGCAGCCGATGTCGGCAGCGAGAAACGGCAGCCAGGCAAACAGCGCCATTTCCTTGATGTTCATGTGCCGCTCGGTCATCAGGTACAGCGGAATCCAGGCGTTGAAGGTCTGCCAGGCCGGCTCCGAGAGCATGCGCGCCGAGGCCATGGCGAAAAAATTGCGGCTCTTGAGGATGCGCCTCCAACTGGCTTTCTTCTGCGCGCCTTCCTTGAGATGGGTTTCCTGGCCGGCCTCGATGTACTCGCGCTCGGCCTGAGCGAGCAGGCGCTGGTCACGCGGGTGTTTGTACAGCAGCAGCCACAGCCCACTCCACACCAGGCCAATGCCGCCGACGATCAGGAACGCCAACTGCCAGCCGCTGTGCAAGATTGCCCAGACCACCAGTGGCGGCGCCAGCAACGCCCCAAACGAGGAGCCAAAGTTGAACCAGCCGATGGCGACGGAGCGCTCCTTGGCCGGGAACCACTCGGTAATCGCCTTGACGCCGCCGGGGAAGCCCGCCGACTCCGTCAGCCCCAGCGCGCCACGGGCCACCGCCAGGCTCTGCCAACCGGTGGCGAACGCCGCCAGGGCACACACCACAGACCAGGAAATGGCGAAGATCGCAAAGCCCATCTTGGTGCCAATCGCGTCGATTACATAACCGGCGATCGGCTGCATCAAGGCGTAGCACACCTGCCAGGCAACCACGATATGGGAGTACTGCTCAGTGGAGATGCTCAGGTCGGTCATCAGCGTAGGGGCTGCGACTGAGAGCGTGTTGCGGGCCAGGTAGTTAATAATCAGGCCGACCGTCATCAGCCCGACCATCCACCAACGGATGCCTTTGATTTTCATCGCTTCACCTTAATTATTTTTAGATTTGAGGCGTACGTTCTGCGACCGAGCGCATCCGTATTACGGGCGCTATAAAACTGTAACGTCATATGTCGTCATACAACTATTAGCGTTATATTCAGTCAGCAGCGCGATGTCAATCCGTTAAGGGTGATGTTGTACGATGACAATGGATCCACCTGTGGCGCCACGTCACTTGCGCAGCGGGATGAAGACGGGTTCATTTTCCGAGATAAAATCTTTCTGTCATTTACAGTGCTGTATCCTGCACAGGCTTTTTGAAAGCGCGGAATCACCTGCGATTGATAAAACAGATCTTGCGAGGAGCGACGACGATGCACGAAATCCCTAATCTCCCCTTCCCAAGCCTGCGCGAAACTGAGCAGCCAACCCCGCAACAGGCCGGCGCCAGCAAGCCCGAGCCAAAAGAGGCAAAACCGGTCGACCGCAAAAGCGAAGACTGAGTGCCGTACCCAGACCGTGTGGAAAGCGTGACATTGCGCGCTTTCCACACCGCCTGAACACCGTGAGCCCCGCCATGACCGACACCCCCCCCGATACAGCCCTGCTCGACACTGCCCTGCAGATGGTCGATGTCTGGAACCGCCTCACCCCGGAAAAACAGGCACTCCTGCTCAAGCGCTTCGGCACCCAGGAAAACGCCCTCGCCGCGCTGGTCACCACGCAACTGCTCAACCCCGCCGATCGCTAAAAGTTTGGTTTCCTGCCCCCGCGCACGCCCAGCATCGGTATCATAAGCAGCCTATCTTTTCCTGCTGCGACAGTGGACCTCTCCCCATGCCAGATACCCAGCGCCCCATGGCGGTCACGCTGCAAGTCGTTTCCATCGTCCTGTTCACCTTTATCGGCTACCTGAACATCGGCATTCCGCTGGCCGTGCTGCCGGGCTATGTGCACAGCGACCTGGGCTTTGGCGCCGTGATCGCGGGCCTGGTGATCAGCGTGCAGTACCTGGCCACCCTGCTGAGCCGGCCCTATGCCGGGCGCATCATCGATAACCGCGGCAGCAAACGCGCCGTCATGTACGGCCTGGCCGGTTGCGGGTTAAGCGGCGTGTTCATGTTGCTCTCGGCGTGGTTATCGCACCTGCCGGCGTTGAGCCTCACCAGCCTGCTGATCGGCCGCCTGGTGCTCGGCAGCGCTGAAAGCCTGGTGGGCTCTGGCTCCATCGGCTGGGGCATCGGCCGGGTCGGCGCGGCAAACACCGCCAAGGTCATCTCCTGGAACGGCATCGCCAGCTACGGCGCCCTGGCCATCGGCGCGCCGCTGGGGGTGTTGCTGGTCAGTCATTTCGGACTGTGGAGCATGGGCGTCAGCATCATCCTGCTGGCGGTGCTGGGCCTGCTCCTGGCCTGGCCGAAAGTCGCCGCACCGATCGTGGTGGGCGAGCGCCTGCCGTTCATGCATGTACTGGGGCGCGTGCTGCCCCACGGTTGCGGGCTGGCGTTGGGCTCGATCGGGTTTGGCACCATCGCTACCTTCATCACCTTGTATTACGCGACCCAGCATTGGGATAACGCCGTACTGTGCCTGAGCCTGTTTGGTGCCAGCTTTATCGGGGCGCGGTTGCTGTTCGGGAATTTGATCAACCGGATTGGCGGGTTTCGCGTGGCGATTGCCTGCCTGTCGGTAGAGACCCTGGGCCTGCTGCTGTTGTGGCTGGCGCCGGATCCTCACCTGGCACTGGCGGGTGCGGCGTTGAGCGGGTTTGGCTTTTCCCTGGTGTTTCCAGCGCTGGGGGTGGAGGCGGTCAACCTGGTGCCCGCTTCAAGCCGGGGCGCGGCGGTGGGTGCGTATTCGCTGTTTATCGACTTGTCGCTGGGGATCACCGGGCCGTTGGCCGGGGCGATTGCGGCGGGGTTCGGGTTTGCCTCGATCTTCCTGTTTGCGGCGATCGCTGCGTTTGGCGGGTTGCTGTTGAGCCTGTACCTGTACCGGCAGGCGCCGAAGTATCGCGAAGAACGGGAAGCGAGCTAGAAGTCGACCTTGCCCCGCCCGGCCTTGATGCTGCCGCGTTTGGTCTTGGATTCGAGGCGGCGCTTTTTTGAGCCCAGGGTGGGTTTGGTGGGGCGGCGCTTTTTTTCGACCTTGGTGGCGCTCTGGATCAGCTCGACCAAACGCTCGAGGGCGTCGGCGCGGTTCTGTTCCTGGGTGCGGTATTGCTGGGCCTTGAGGATCAGCACGCCTTCGCTGGTGATGCGGCTGTCGCGCAGGGCCAGCAGGCGTTCCTTGTAGAAGTCAGGCAGGGACGAGGCCGGGATGTCGAAACGCAGGTGCACGGCGCTGGAAACCTTGTTGACGTTTTGACCGCCGGCGCCCTGGGCGCGGATGGCCGTCAACTCGATCTCGGCGTCGGGGAGGTGCACGTTGTTGGAAATCACCAGCATTTTTTGATCGGGCCTTGGGATGGAGGGGTAAGGATACGCCAATGTGTTGGGCTGCTGGGGCCTGGGGGCATATCCGTTATTTTTGTAATGGCCACTTAGGGTTCCGCTCTTACAGCGGCTCACTTTTGAAAAGCGCAAAAGTAAGCAAAACGCTCTTGCCCCACCACTCGGCACCTCGCCTAGGCTCGGTGTGCCCTCTCTCCGGTACTACTGCGCGGGCCGCCGCGACGGGGCGTCCCTGCCCCGTCGCGGCTAAACCGGCGTCCTGCCGGTTTACCCGCTCCGTACTACCTGCGTTCGGCCAGCGTGGTTTAACGGGGCGCCTAAGATCAAGATCAAAAGCAGATCAACAGCACAGCGGCCTACAGGCCGGCTTGAGTGGTGTGAAGCAAAGGCAAAATCAAAATCTAAAGCCAGAGCGGGCACGGTCAAAAATGTGGGAGCGGGCTTGCTCGCGAATGCAGTCTTTCAGTTGATGCATTTGGTGACTGACACACCGCATTCGCGAGCAAGCCCGCTCCCACATTTAGACTGCGTGTGCCCTTGATCTTGCTCTGGCTTCTACCACTCAAGCCGGCCTGTAGGCCGCTGTGCTCTTGCTTTTGATCTTGATCTGACTGCCCCAATAAGCCCGAGGCCGAACGCAGGGATTGAGGAGCGGGTAAACCGGCAGGACGCCGGTTTAGCCGCGACGGGGCAGGGACGCCCCGTCGCGGCGGCCCGCGGAGCAATGCCGGAGTGAGGGAACACCGAGCCTAGGCGAGGT